>NZ_JCAFYN010000028.1:0-54429 GCF_059374735.1 Enterococcus sp. GPZ-007
CTTCTTTATAATCAAAACAATGGATTTTAAATAGTGTTTCAAAAATTTTCTTATGTTGTAAACTCAAATATTTTTCATCCCGTAATAGCCGATAATGAGAACAAGGTATTGCAACATTGGAAATAGATTTCTCTTCTGATAATTTCAAAAATTCCTCAGCAACATTAACGATTAACAAAGCAGTTAACTCTTCAATATTTTTTTGATTTGAAAATGTTTCAAAAATACTAATTCTTTTTACTAAATAATCATCCCAATCGTATTCAACATCAAAATTCACTTTAATTGCAGCAAAAATTTCAAATACTCTATCCTGTCTCTTTATAAGATACTCAACTAAAAGCTTGCCAGCATCATTAAATCGCCCGTTTCTAGACAATAAACTGAGTATTTGGATTATTGGATCTATAATCTCATCATTTCCTTTTTTTGTTTGAAATTCCGATTGAGATACATTGTATTTTATAACTTCTTCCTCTTGTATTTTTCTAAAAACATAAGCGAATGCTTCCGTAGGTACAAATGCTCCAAATCGAATTAAAAATTCTTCTCTATTTTCTTCCTTTATCATTGCAAAGTTAACATATTTTAGTTCATTAGCTAAATACTCCGACCACTCTTTTGAAGAATCATACCCATCAATATGTGCGAGCATTTCTGTAATTTCATTTGCATAAGTAGGATATAATTTACTAAAAAAATTCCTAATTTTGAAAATTTGCCTGTTTGAAATAAAGTCAATCAATACAAAATCAGATAAACTTTGATCACTAACTTGAGCAATTCTGCTTTGGAATATATCACACAATTCTTTTTCATGCAGGTGAGTAACTGCATCTATGAAAACAGCAACATCTAATCTAAAAAAAGACAATAATTCATTCAAAAGTTCATGATTTTCAAGATCAACTTTGTTCATAAAACTAAGAATAAATAAAGTCACTTTTTCATTTTTGGAAATGGAATTTTCTTTAAGAATTTGATTGTAATAGATATCTAATATTCCTTTACTATTTTCAAAAAAATCACTGTTCCTATTTTCCATCATTGCTGCTAAAACAGCTATTCTAGGATTATTGTGCGCTAGTTTCATAATTTTATTTATGGCGTTTGTGTTAATCTCTGAAAGTACTCTTTTAATCAGCATTCCAAGTTTGATATCATCCATTAAGGGGACTTTTTCAACTCTGGTTTCAAATGATTGTAACAGAAAGCTTATTTCAAAAATTGCATATTCTCTAACTGTAAGAATGACTTTCAAATTTTGTTCATACTCTTTTAGTTTCAAAAGATTAATGATAGCGGAAAAATTGGTAATCGTGTTTGCATCATCTAAAAACAAATAATTTGGCCTATCATTTTCCAATGCATCCTTAATATCTTGATAGACAGGCAGGCTATTACTTTTTACGCAAATAACATTGCTATCAACTGATAAACACTTACATATTTCAATTGCCAGTTTAGTCTTTCCAGCACCTGGTGCACCAGATAATAAAAGTATTTGACTATCGTTTAGTTTATCTATTGACGTATGAATAATGTTCCTATCATCAATATACTTAATATTTAAAGGGGCATTTGTTTTACTTTTATCATGAATCTCGATAAATTGCTTGATAGACCAAACCTGTTCAGTTGTTTCAGCAATTCCTAAATACTCTCTTACTACATCCTGATATCTAAACTTTAGTAAATCCTGCGCTAATGTATCTATCCCTATGAGGGTCAATTTTGCTGGCTTAGCTAATTCTCTAAGTTCATTATCTTTCTTCACAGATAGATTCGATGACGTATGACAACAAATTATTTCTTGAATACTTTTTTTATCAACTTTTGTTTTAGTAATTGCGTCCTTAATATCTGATTCTAATTTTGCTGTTGAATCTTTTCTTGTTCCAGACATAACAAATGTATATCGCTCCACTTGGTCAGAAAAATTGTATGAATCAGGATTTCCGATTGTTGTTTTATCTGTTCCCTCCATGGACCCCAGTGAAACGATATTTTCCCAATTCATTTTTATATAAATGTATTTATCACACAATTGCTGAAACTTACCGCCCTCTAATTGTTTAATTTCATTTTGAATTCTATTTAATCTTGACATTATTACACCCCATCGCTCATACTTCTATTCATACTTCACCGATAGTTTACATTACCTACTACGGGGTTCACAATATGACAACTAACTTTAGTTACCATGATTATTGTCCATGTCTGATTCGAAAAAACGTAAATCTGAAAATTAATATATTGATCACGTTTTTATAGTTTAGACTACTTATATGAGAGGTGGTGGTTTCCTTGCTAAACAAAAAAAACATCTATCAGAGTGCATTACCAAAAATCAATGAGAATATGATTGTTATTAGACCACATCCTTTATTATGCCCATATATTGCCAACTACACTTTTACCGATCCCAGCACAATGCCTCACCAGCAAACGATCCTCCCAACTATCAGTTCAACCCTCGTTTGTACTTTTCAAAACGGACATTTCACTGCTGGATTGCGGGGCGTCAATACTAAACCAACAGCGATCGCCAACTATGCGCGTCAATTTGACTTTATGTTTCTAATCGAATTTCATGCCGCCGGATTCTATCCATTTTTAAAGATCGATCAGCATTACTTGGCCGATGACGGCTTTCTCCTCTCAGAGTTGGATCCGATCTTACATAAACAAATCGCTGAAGGATATTACACAGCCAAAAGTATCCTTGAGCTGACCAATAAACTTGATAAGATTTTTTTGACTAGAATCAATGACGCCGAAGTCAATCCTACCTTTCAGATTGCTTTCGAAAAAATCCTCTCATGCAATGGAACAATTCGCGTCAAAGATTTGGCTACTGAGAGCTACTACAGCGAGAAGCAAATGAATCGCCTATTCAGGAAATATGCTGGCGCAAAAGTCAAAACCTGTTCGCGCATTATTCGTATGAAAAAAGCCGTTGAGCTGTTGAATACCGAAACCAATATTGGTTTGCTTTTTGAACGAACAGGACATCATGATTACGCTCATTTTGTCCACGACTTTCGCGCAATCTATGGAATCACTCCGAAGGAATATCTAGAAAAGATGTCACTTTTTTACAATGACCCTTACAAACTGTGAAGGTATACTTTTTACTATAGAAATAAAAAGGTGGTTGATTTTATGTTTACACCCTACATCAGTTTTAATGGTGATTGTGAAGAAGCTTTTTTATGGTATGCGCAGCTCTTCAATGGCAAAATTCAACATATGGCTAAGTATGATGACATTCCCGAAAATCCTGAAATGCCGTTAGACAAGCGGTTGAAAAACAAAGTCATGCACGCGCGACTAGCCGTGACAGAATTTGATGGATTAACCGGCGCTGATTATCTGGAGCCGGTCGAGAAAAATGGAAACATTGCTATTCAGGCACACTTGCCGGTAGAATCATCAGCTAGAAAAGTCTTTGCGGAATTTGCAAAAGAAGGAATTGTGGTAACGGCAATCGCTAGCAATCCGCCGCCCGACGATGCCAGTATCAGCGGATGTGTGAAGGATAAATTTGGCGTGACGTGGATTATTTCAGCGATGAAGGAAAGCTAATTCAATAATAAGGATGAGCCAATAGCCAAACAGCTATTGGCTTTTTACAATACGTTGTTTGACCTGATAGATAAATCCTGTTACACTCAGATTGACCTAACAGGTAAAGGAGTGATAACTTTGACAGAACTCAATACAAATGATCCCAAGATCCAAAATATTTTGAATGCGGCGTTGAAGGAGTTTTCCCAACGAGGATATGAGGAGGCTTCGACCAACCGGATCGCTAAGGCAGCTGGAATATCCAAAGCATTAATGTTTCACTATGTAAAAAGCAAAGAGGAATTGTTTTTACTCTTGCTGGACTATTGCCAAAAGACAATTGCTGAGGATTATTGGAATAGGCTGGATTGGCAGGAAAAAGATATTTTTAAACGCCTACTGCAATCCTATACATTGCAGATTGATTTGAAGAAGCAGAATCCGTGGATTTTTGATTTTACCAATTTGCCGATCGAAACAAAATCAGAAGCGATCAATCAAAAAGTAGCACACAAGGCCAAACAACAGCCTTCCCATTGTGCAGAGGACTTCTTTAAAGATATTGATGAAACAAAATTTCGGAATGGACTTGACGTTGCTCGTTGTAAGCAATTGATTCTTTGGGGAAATATTGGCTTTACAAATGAGATATTGGAGGAACTAAAGCATGCCGATCATAGTCAGATCGATTACCAAGCGATCATTGATAAATTGACACAATATCTTGAAGATCTTCGAACCGTTTTTTATGGAAAATAATTGAGGGATGATTGATGAAAAGAATGCTGATTATCGCTGGCGGCGTCCTAATTTTTTGGTTAATCATTTCGTCACTTGCTGCCAAAAATAATCTGCAACAGAAAGAAGGTTCTGTGATGCATAAAGAAACTGTTATTATTGACTTTCCGCTGCGTGGCGAATGGTACACGGAAACAAGCCCGGCTGATCGTGTTCCCAGTCATGGAACGGATCGCTTTGGACTGAGCTATGCCTTTGATTTTATTCAAAAAGATCAAAAAGATGACTCGCATACTGGCGGTTCGGCTAGTTATCTTCTTGGCGGCATTCCATTGGAAAAGTATTATTGTTTTGGCCAACCCGTCTATGCCTCGTTTGCTGGTGAAGTCGTCACCGTGAAGAACAATACCTCTGATGGTGAGAAGGCTTCTTGGCTTCATGACCAGATGACTGCGATCCGGCATTCCCTTTTCTTCAATCCAGAACGAGACGGCTTTGAAGCAATTGCGGGTAACTATGTCATCATTAAACAAGCCGTAGGTATCTACGCTGCTTTTTGCCATCTGCAAAAGGACTCGATCACTGTTGCTGAAGGCGAAAAGATCACACAAGGAACCTATCTGGGAAATGTTGGGCATTCTGGTAATTCCACTGAGCCGCATTTGCATTTCCAGCTAATGGATTCTGCTATAATCGAATCAGCAAATGGTCTTCCCTTAGTTTTTGCAGCCTATGAAAAATTCAATGGTACGTCTTGGGAGATCGTCAAAAACCAAATTCCAGCTACGGGCGATCGGATTCGCTCACTGAAATAAATGCTGACAGAAACTAGGTGAAGTCCTTGAAAATGACTAATTTATATAAACCTCAGAATCGACAAGACCTGAGAGAATGGTTGGCAGAACATGCTGCCACTACAAAAGATTGCTGGGTGGTGATCGATCGCGATCAATCGAACCTGACCTATTTGGACATCGTTGAAGAAGCCCTTTGTTTTGGCTGGATCGACAGCACGAAGAAAAAGCTTTCTGAAACAGAAGTCGCACAGCGATTGTCTCCTCGTACCAAGAAAAGTCAGTGGACAGAGCTGAACAAGGAACGGGCCCGCCGTTTGATTTATTTGAATTTAATGACGGATTTAGGCAGAATGACCTTGCCTGATCTATCCCCAGATAGTTTTGTGATTGATCCGCAAATCTTGCAGGCACTTGAAGCAGACCCTGAAATTCTGCAAAATTTTTCAGCCTTTCCTGAACTCTACCAACGGATCAAGATCGACAATATTCAACGCTATGGCGCTGATGCTGAGCTCTTTGATCGAAGGCTGCAGAAATTATTGATCAGCACTAAAGCAAACAAAATGTACGGTGTCTGGGACGATGGCGGACGCTTAAGTAACTATAAAAATGAATGACCAGTCAAACCTCGGAAGTGAATCAATTGATTTACTTCCTTTTACTTACTCAAGCCTTCTTTTTAATCGTTCGAACAACCGGTCTCTTGTTTTCTCTTTTGGTAGCGAAGATGCTATTTTTTCGTCTTCTAGTTTTACTAACAGCCTGAATCGAATTGGATGCGTTCCTTCTATGGCACTAAAATCTTCCAGTATTCCACCCTCTGGCAGCATCGCTGCGACCAAATCTAATGCCTCTCTTTGAGAAATGTCTTGTGGTTCCATTCCCTTAGGCAGTTCAAATAAAATTTCCTGCATTCCAGGTATGACTTGTCTTTGCTGAAGGATCAGCTTTTTCGGATCTAAAATTGTGGGTTCAGCCTTCTTCTCGCTTATCACTTGAACAGGTGCTGTTTCCTGTTTTTGTGCTTTCGTCTGTCTCTTCTTGCGCTCTTTCGGCTTTTTCTCAATAATCCATCGCTCGTTTGTTTCAATAAATTTAGCCGTAACGACCTTTTCGATAAAATTAACACCATCTTGTTCAAAAACATCCAAGGTCGCTAACTTTTCTAGTGACGTCTTGATTTCTGCGTCTGGCTTGGTTGGATCGGCATTTTTCATGCGCCACGTGTGTTTTCTCCCGTTACTTTTTTCAAATGTCGCTGATAGACTGATCATATTTTTTCTCCCCTTTCTTCATTTATTTTTGAATTCAACGTCAAGAACCTGCCAAATTTGCTAATGGTTCCTTGATGAACTGATCGCGGAGTTTTTCGATTTTTTCGCTTAAGTAATTTTTGATTGAAAAAAGCCGGATGGAAACGACTTTCCATTCGTTTGAAGAAAAGTAATCTTTGAAGTAGAAATAATAGCGGCGTAGAATCCGGGAGGTTTTGGTTTGGAGCAATAATTTTTGAACAAGGTCCTTCATGAAAAATGAGAAGCCTTCATCACCTAATTCATCCCGTACCTGAAGCGCTACCAAATATTGGATCGTCGAATTTACATCACGGGTATCTTCATAATAGTCGTTGATGCGCTTTTGCAAGGTCTTTGGTTTTAACGAAAAAATCTGCTGAGTCGTAAATAATGGTTTGGACATCATAGTGCTCCTTTCATTTTTGGTTTGTGATCACGCCTAGACTATAATCCTCTTAAATTACTCTTGTCAATCGGCAAAAATTTTTAAAAGGCTCTTTTACAAGACCTTTTCATGCACAAATCCCTTCGTTATTCGGATCAGTAAAAAACTATCTTACTTCTTTATTTTTTATTAAAAAAAGAAAAAGTGAATTTCCTCCTATTTTGCGTATCTTATATTTTCGTTATCACCGACAAGTAGCGTAGAATGGACATAGAACGTTAATGAAAGGTTGTTTGCGATGGAAAATTACGTTACCAGAATCGATATTCCCGAAGTCGATGAATACCTAGCGCTGCGTCAGATTTGCGGCTTATCCACTCGAGGTAAAGAAGCGAGCAAAACTGGCCTATCTAATAGCATCTATTCAGTTATTATAAGAAACAGCGATCAGAAGTTGGTCGGTATGGGGCGGATCATTGGCGATGGCGGCACCGCTTATCAGATCGTCGATATTGCCGTTCACCCAACTGAACAAGGAAAAGGACTCGCAAAAGAGATCATGGACTTATTGATGACTTATGTTCACAACGAGATTGATCCCCAGGCTTACGTGAATCTTATCGCTGATCTCCCAGCAGATAAATTATATAAACAGTTTGGATTCGTTGAGACCGCGCCGGAAAGTATAGGCATGTATCTGAAACGATAAAAAAATAGGATTCCTTCGCGAAGGAATCCTGTTTTCTCGTTTATTTGGTAAACACTACAAAGCCTGGTAATTCTGGATGATCGATCACGAACCCTTCATGAATCGAACGTGCGCCCCAGAAAATCATCAAATCGCCTGCCGCCATAAAAATGTTGAAGGCCGAGAGCAAGATCAACTCTGTATTCGGAAACAGCAGCGATAGGAGAAAATATCCGCCGCCTAGTACAATCACCGGTGCCAAGACACCGATTTTATACGCTTTTGCCTCTAAGGCTTCTTTGCAATGGCAATAGGGCATTAATTCTCTAACATTGAATCCAAAGCTAATACTTTTCATTTTATTTTTAGCATAGTTCGCCCACGCCAATCCATGAATCAGTTCATGTACTGGAATTGAGACAATAAACAAAATGATGAACAGGAGAAAATTGATCTCCCACAATGGCGATGCGGCCGCTCCCCAACGCCAAAAATAACCAATCACGACCAACACGATAAACGGTATTGGCAACAGCATTCCCTGTGTTCCAGCTTCCTTAGCAGAAAAGGTTTTATCCTGCTTGTGATAATCCCTTTCCTCCATTTCTTGACAAAGCGCATCAAACAGCTCATACTTTTTGTTCTTCTTGCTTCTCCGCTTTCTTTCCATACCATAACCCCCTTTTTCCTATGTCCCCACATAATTTTTAACACCTTTTTTAACCCTTCCTATGGTCATAATATACGTTTTCACACTGCCACGTCAAAGGTTGGATACCATTTACTGTTTTTGTGAAAGAAGTCGGATTTTTTTGAATCACTTCTAGGAGAAAGATTGAATCCCCTCTTTTTAGATGTGTCATATTTGTTATAAATAAATAATCTTTACGGCAAGTCACCATGAAATAATACCGAGTGCTCTGGATGTACTTTGATAAACTCACGTAAACTTTTTCGTCTAATTCGCCCTGATTCTCTGCTCTTTTTTGGACAGCATTGCAGCCTTGAGCTATCTCATACTAACAAAACAGCTAAAATCACTAATCAATCGATCAATAATTCTAGCTGTCTCGCTTAAACTGTTTCCTTTTTAGATAGTCCATGCAATAGGGACTGATCAACGCTAAGAAAGCAATCAACAAACAAACTGTCGTCAAATGAGTAAAAATCTCGTAAGCCGGATAGATCGCACTAAAGGCGATTAAAAACCAGAAAGCTATCTGAAGAATCCCGCTTACTATGCTGCATACCCGATGAGCTTTTTCGTTTCTGCTTGAATCCATGCTTATTTTCCTCCCGTATGAATGCCCGACTACTTGTCAATAATTCAGTGCAACAACAAAAATAACCTTACAGAGAACGCTTACACTATATATAAACCAATCTCCCCTTACTATTATTATAAACGCTTGTTCATCGTTTCACGTTTTCGTTTTTTTGATATTTCCGTAAATTATTGGTAAATAGAAACAGTAATAATTACTATTATTTAGAGAAATAAGGCCAACAGCTGCTGCCATTGACCAATAGAGGTTTCTTCATTACTGAAGCTAAAAATAAAACAACTCTTCAAACTTCACATCCAAAGCGATGCACAGGATCAATGCTAATTTGGCGGTGGGACTGAATTGTCCGGTCTCAATCGAACTGATCGTTGTTCGTGAAACGCCGACTAGCTTAGCGAGCGCTGCTTGAGATAATTTTTTTCTTTTCGGGCTTCGTTTAAGTGTTTTTTTAAGACTAATTTTTCTTCAGACATACGACTCACCTAGACCGCTTTTGTGCCCGAGCGTAACTGGGCAATATGTAAGATGATGAAGATGAGTCTGACTACTAAATAGATCACACCAAAAAGTAATTCCCTGCGTCGTCTTAAGTAAAAGTATCTGACTAAGAAGTCTGTTGTCCCATAAGCAAAAGCCACTGCGTAAAGCCCAAATTTAAAGCCCCTATCCATGACCAGCTGGATCAGAATAGTAGTAAGTAGTAGGACTGACAAATAAATATTCGAAAAAAAACGGCGAAATCAATCGCTGGCTGATTCAAAACCTCATTCTAACGCAGTTTCTGATTAATTTGTTCAATCTCACGTTTGTATTTCAAATAATAAAAAATCCAAATAGCAAAGAAAATGAAGAAAAATGATAACGAAGCGGATAGCACTACCTGCCATTTAAAGGGAAACCATTGATTTAACCATGCAGCGATCATAAAAGCGATAAAGCTGCCTCCCATATGGATCAATGTTTGCGCTAAAATCGGCAGACTCTTCACGTTATAAATCAGACTCAGCAAGCCAATCACCACCGACAGTAAAACAAAGCTTACCACAATTTTTCTAACCTCACTATCTGCAAAGATGAAGGCAAACAGCATACAGATCGTACTGCCGATCCCGATCGATTGACCTAAGATTTTAACTATTTTTTTCATGATAACTCCCCCTTTTAAATTCCTAAATGACGTTTCAGCTGATCAACAAAACGACGGGAAACTGTGATTTTCTGCTGATTTTTTAAATAAGCGTACATACTGCCTGAAAAGGCGAGTTCCAGTTTTTGAATTTCCTTTGTATTGACCAATGCTGATTTTGAAACCTGCAGGAATTGCTCGCTAGGCAGTTCTTCCTTTAGTGCGACCAAAGATTTGCGAAAGGAGTAATTTTCCTTAGCTGTATAAAGCGTGACGATTTTATTGAATACCTCCAAGTAAACAATCTCCGCTTTGTTTAAAAAGATGAACTCATCCTTCACCTTAATCACTAATTGATTTTCTTGATAATCCTCTAAGCGATCAGCAATTTGCTTGCCGAGTTTTTCCTCCGCCGCACGAATGTGCACCTCTGGCTCTGTCCACTTTTTCTCGATCTCCATTTGAATCTTCAACCCTTTAAACATGTGCCACCCCCATCTGTATTCTTATAGTAAGCCATTTTGCATGATGAAAATAGTCGTTTTTCCTTTCCGGTAGGGTGCGTGTCCTATCCGGTAAAAGACGAAAAAAGAATCCTGTTTTCAAGGATTCTTTAGAAATTATTCTTCTGTTTGGCGCATTCTAAATATATCTACCTTTCGCTCTTCAGCCATTCGATCCAAGTTTTTATCCAAATAATCACAGGCTTCTCTATTAGAATTGGCGCGTTCAAAAACCTGGATCATGCCAAATGAATCTTTAACTTCGACACCATGAGTGGTCAGCACCTTAGACAATGCTTCAAGCACCGTCAAATCTTCACATTCAAAATGAAGAAGAAAATCACTTTGAAAGAACAGTTTTACCCTCAAATCTAAGTGGAATCTTTTTACGGTAATACTCATGATCGCGGTTATTTTTTTGACCGGATTTAGCTCGATCATTTCAATCGCTGAATATGGCAGAAACTCTAAGACAGGATCTTTTTCTTTATTTGTCAGCAGATTCAGTTCGTGGATCGCAAGACCTTCATCGTCAAAAGTCACACAACAGATCGGCGGGAACTTGGTAGGCATCACAGGATACAGCTGATCGTTGATTCTAATGGTAGTCATTAATATTCGATTTTTAGCAAACTCTTTAAAAGTCCGACTGTCCATCTAAAGTCTCCCCTTTTCCAATTGTATCTACTATCTTCATAGTAAACACGATTTTCCGCAGCGTCAATAGCTGCTACTACCATCAAAAAAAATATCCGAGCGAAGATTCCGCTCGGATTACTATTACTTTCCTTGGACCATTTCAACGCCAGCAGGTTCAGTTGCATAATCACATTCGCTATCCGTTTCCATGGGTCTTTCTTTTAAATCAACCGCTAATTGATGCTCCTGCAGCATACCGATCTTTTGGGTGATCAGTACTAAAAGCTGCTTCAAACTTTCTTCTGAATTGATCTTATTCTCAACGATCGCCTGACAAAGATATTCGATCTGATGACTTTGCTCGAATAGCTCCAAGTAGCTCTCGCTATGGTGATCGCCTTCACGAATTAAGTGCCAATCCGTATCATGATAATATGTATCATACATAATGAAATCTAGACGATACACAGCTAGTACGAATAAGTCTCTCACCTTTTGGCTTTCTCTTAATAGCTTCGCCAGTTCTGTTGAACCGTTTCTAATTTCTCCACCCAACTCTACCAACACGGAATAATTGTTTTGATATTCCTTTTTCAGCTTAGCAAACAAACGCGCTGTTTTGTTGATTTCCTTCTGCTTCTCGCGATATCTCAAATACTGAAACATCAGCAACGCTGCTAAAAATGAAAAGAAGCAGCCAAAGAAAGCCGTTGAGGCATTAACAAATGTTTTAATCATATTGATGTGTTCGCCGAAAAATTGCCTATTGAAATAGATCAGACCGATACTGACCACCGCAATGACTTCACCGACCAATAAAACGGCTAAAGAAACAATCGCTAGTTTTTGTTTTTCTGAAATCATTTTTCACCACACATTCAGGTTGAATGCTTCTCCTTATATTTTTTCTCCCAAACCCCTAAAAATAAGAACTCTCGCCTCCTTATTTTACTCATTAAACACTCTAGAAATTAATTTCTACATATTTAATTAATAAAATGACTTTTTTATAACAAAATAGATATTTTAGCGTTTAATAACGTTTTTTATTATATCATTTATTGATTATTTAATAAAGTCCTCATAAAGTTTTTGGATAAAAAATTTTATTTATAATTTTTAGTGAAAATGAATAATTCACATAAAAAGCACCATTGCTTACGAATCGTAAGCAATGGTGCTCGTTGCTATTTCATATTGTTATAGACCGGTTCGGAGACTTTCAAGGCTTCCGCATAGCGATCAACAAGGGGTTGATAAACGTCATGCAGCTCCATATTTGGTACAAACTTCTTTGTTTTTGTAACGAACTTCTTCGCGGTCTCCTGCATGTTATCAAAGATTCCCACACCATGACCCGCAATGATCGCTGTTCCCCACATCGCTGCATCGCCGCGATCAAGATTGTAGAAGGTCTTGCCCGAGACATCTGCCATCATCTGCATCCAAACTTCTGACTTGGCACCGCCTCCGATCACATTAACAACCTCGGTATTATACTCTGGATATAACTTATCAATATTCCGCATTGACAACGCAAAATCAAAACTAAAGCTTTCCAAAAGTGCCCGATAGAAATGTCCGATTCCATGGCACCAGTCAAAATTGTAGAACATGCCCTTAAGCAAACCATTTAACGGCATCGCGCTGCCGCCCAGCAAACCGATCGCACCTAGATTATTTGAACCCGGTTCGACCTTCTCTACTTCGGCTTCCACTCGTTTGAAGGCTTCAGAGATTTTCTCGCCATCTTTGCGCACGAAGGTATTGACGAACCAATCGATGGTGATCCCAGACCCAGCAATGAAATGCGTTGATAAGAAATGATTAGGAATCGCTGATCCTAAAACATCCAAACGGCCTTCCGCCATATCAGGACGATACTCCTCCACACAACAGCTGATTTCCCCATAAGAGCCCGCTTCAAAAATCATATCGCCGGGTGTCACGATCGCCGCACCTAATGCACCGGCTACCTTGTCGCCTGAACCAGAAACCAGAGGAATTCCCGCTTTCAACCCTGTTTTCGTCGCTGTTTTTTCTGACAGATGACCACAGACTTCACTGGCGTTGACAATCTTCGGCAAATACTTCTGATCCAAGTCAATGGCAGCACAGATCTTGTCTGACCAAGCATTTTGGTTGATATCCGATAATCCGGTCCATGCCAGATAGGAACGATCAATTGTTGCCTCTTCAATCGGAATATCACTCAGCTTGCCGATAATGTACGAACTGATCATCATATATTTCGCAATTTTCTTACTCTCCTCTGGAAAATCCTTCGCAAACCACTCGAATTTCGAAGCCATCTGGGGAGAATTCGTCCCTGCCAGCTCAAGAAAATCATTTTTCAAAAAGGTCATTTGCCGTTCCGCATACGGCATATAGCGTGTATCCAGAGAACAGGACCAAGTCGTGATGTCGTTCCAATCCTTGTCGACCCCGATAAAACCAGCCATCTGCCCTGTGAATCCAATGGCGGCGATCAGGTCTGCGTCATCACCGATCGTGACGACGACTTTCTTGATACAGTTTACGACTGATTGAAATAACTCATCGCCCTTTTGAATGAAGCTTCCCGGACTCGGCCGATAATCCTTCACCGGCTCAAGTTCTTCAGCGATACATTGACTCTCCGTGTTATATACTCCCGCTTTAATAAAACTCGTCCCAAGATCAACTGACATTAATAGTTGTTTACCCACATTTCCACCCCGTTCTCTCTTTATAGCGCTTGCGCTAACTCGATATGTTCCCCATCTGGACCGCGGAAGAAGATCCATTTACTACCGTTTTTCAGCATCGCAGGCTCATGAACCAACTCGTCAGTCTCAAATTCAATCCCTTTTCCCGCTAAATCAGCCATAACGCCTTCTAAGTCGTCTACTTGAAAAGCGATGTGATCAATCACACCATCCGTGCGGACATCACTTTCCTTGCGCTGAACCAGTTCCAATACAGCAGTGCCACTTTGTACGATTGATACGGTAAAATCAGTATTGTCCGCTCCGCCGAATTGGCAATCCCAAACAACCTCAGTTCCCAAGAAGGTACTGTAAAACTCCTTTGATTTTTCAACATCATTTACGAAGATCCCTACATGTGCTAACCCTAAAATTTTTGTCATTATTTATCCCTCTTTCTATAAGAATAGTGATAGTAAAAAGCCTGCCGCGATGCCGCCAAGGACTGCACCTGAAACATTCGTTACTGATTTTCTTAAGCTGCCGCCCATTGCTGCGGATGCGACATACACACCGATCCCTGCTGCCAACCCCATATCGACCCATGAAACGCCGCTTTGAAAAATCATCGGACTGCTGATACCATGATTGATCGTCCAAACCGTCCCTACGATAAAGGCTGCTGCCATCCAGCCGCCGATTGGGCCCCATGATTCGACCATTTTTCCCCAGATCATGCGAACCATGAACGGGAATAGAAATCCTCCTGCGAAAGTTGCTACTGCTGCTGCTATCGTCATTTTTACTCCTCCAATCCTACTTGAATCTTCTTATCCGCCACTGTCTCAGATTCCTTTTCCGCGTCTTTTGCCATATTCTTTTCAATTGCTGCCGCGACCAAACCGCCGCAGATCGCCCCTAACGCGACCATCCCGATTGTCGGTAAAGCACCCGTCAAAGCACTGACGTCGTTTAAGAAAACATCGCGGAAAATTCCGGCTACTCCGATCGCCAACCCCATATCAACAAATGCCGCGTCGTCAGGATTGCCTACCAGGTTCACATAATGATTCATGAACCACATCGGACCGATAATAATAAGTGCTGCTAGATAACCGCCGAAAATCCCCACTGAGCCAAGCTCGCCCCAGACTGCCATGACCAAGGAACCCGCGATCATGTACCCAATAAAAGCTCTTAAAAATTTCATTTCCATACCTCCTGTTTTTTATCTATTCCAACGAGTAAAAGCCAAAGTACGGTCAACCTGCACTTTTACTCGTTCAAACCTTCATCCCACCGTATGTTGCCGCTTACATTTTTAATTCAAGGAAAGAAACGTCTTTCTTTCCTCCTGCTTCTATGGTGTAATAACAACCTTCATCGCATTATCCCTTATGATGGCTGAGAAGCCTTTTTCGATCTCAGTCAAAGATACTTCAGTGCTGATGTATTTCTTCAAATTTAATTCTTTTGCTTCCACCATTGCTAAAATTTCCCGCATCAGTGCTGGTGTCGTCGCATGGACACCACTGATTTGCAGCTCCTTATAATGGATCGCATTGGAATCGATGAATCCAGTGCTCTCGCCGACTAATCCGCCAAATAATGAGATGCGCCCCATCTTCGCTGCGATTTTTTGCGCTTCTACTTGACAGCTGGGAACTGAGTTCGCGACAATCACGACATTCGCACCGCGTCCGCCAGTGATTTCGTTGATTCGTTCTTCGGTATTTTCCTTTGAAGGATCAATCCAGATCAGCTCCGGTACAAATTCGCAGGCTTGCCGCGCACGAACTTCGGCTAGTTCGACGATGATCAGCTTCGATGCTCCGCGAATCTTCGCCAACTCGATGTGCATGCAGCCAATAAAACCAGCCCCATAAACGACTACATAATCATCTTTCTGCACATTGACATACTTCTGAGCATTCAAGGCACAACCGATTGGCTCAACAAGTGACGCTTCTTCATCTGTTACCGTATCAGGTGTCTTGATCAGATTTCCCATCTTCAACGCCTGTAGTGGAATCTCGATATACTCAGTAAAGGAACCATCATACTGAAAGCCGATCGTCTGCAGATTGTCACACATATTAGAATGACCTGTTTGACAGGACCAGCACTCACCACAGCCTATTGCCGGTGCCATTAATACCCGATCGCCTTGCTGAAAATCAGTCTCCACATTTTTACCCAGATGATCAATTGTTCCAGAAAATTCATGGCCTAGTACTCTCGGCGGCGCGATCTTTTCGCTGCCCTTCAAATAGGTGCGGACATCGGTGCCGCAAATCGAAGTTTTATGGATTTTGACGATCAGGTTATCATCCGTTTCTTTGGGTTTTTCGACATCACGCAGCACTAATTGCCGCTCTTCATTCATTACATAAGCTAACATCACAGCTCTTCCTTTCTAGGCTTCAGGTCCATTCGGATAAAACATGACCTTGATGAAATAAAATGGATCTTGATCGATATCTTGGAAAACCTTCGGCACATCATCCAAGGTTAAGCGTTGAGTGATCAATAAATCTGGATTCATCTTCTTCTCTTCCATCAAACGAACCGATTCGGTCCATTCTTTTCCTGGGAAAGGTGCAGAGAATGAATTCCAGCTGCCGATCACGCTGATTTGATAACGTAGGATTCGATCAACAGTCGGTGCCGGGAAGGTCAAACTGTGGTTACTAATCCCTAGATAAACCACGCGACCCATTTTAGAAGCACTGGCTACCGCTTGCGCTTGGCAAATCTCGGTGCCTGACATTTCCAGTGCAACATTCACGCCCTCGTTGTTGGTCAATTTTAAAATTGTTTCAATCGCATCGGTTTGCTTACTATTAATCGTAGCTGTTGCCCCTGATTCTCTCGCTACTGCCAATTTCTTGTCATCAATATCAACAGCAATGATCGTTTTCATCCCGATCGCTTTGGCGTATTGCACGGCGAACATCCCGATCGCGCCTAAGCCAAATACTGCGATCGTATCACTGGCTTTGGCATCTGCTCTGAGAAAAGCATGGACGGCATTAGCCGCCGGATCAACCGTTGCCCCCCATTCGTAAGGCATGTCATCCGAAAATTTCAAACAATTCTTTTCCTTCACTGCTAAGTATTCCGCAAAGGCGCCATTATTCCGTGAGCCGTAATACTTGTAGCCCTCTGATAATGAGAATTCACCTTTCTTGCTCCAAGGATCGTTGTAGTCTGGTAAAAGCGGAGCAACTGCCACTCGATTTCCCAGCGCTAAATCTTTCACATCCGAACCTAATTCAACTACTTCACCAGCAAACTCATGTCCCAGAATAATTGGTAAGACATGCGGACCTTTTTTATTAGCCCGCGGAATATCTGATCCGCAAATCCCCACCGCTTTGATTTTCAATAGTACCTCATCACTTTGCGGCACTGGTTTCTCCACATCATTTTCGACCCGTAAATCTTTGACCCCGTACATTTTTACAGCCTTCATTTTTTTGTCCTCCCTATTTCTTACGATACAATTTGAATCCCGTTAGACGTTCCCAGACGAGAAGCACCTGCTTTGATCATCGCTTCCGCATCTTCCTTCGTGCGAACACCGCCGCTGGCTTTGACTAAAGCTTTATCGCCCACTGTTTGTTTCATTAAAGCTACGTCGTCAACCGTCGCGCCACCTGTCGAAAAGCCCGTCGACGTTTTGACATACTCCGCTCCCGCTTCTACCGCTAGTTTACAGACCAAGACTTTTTCTTCATCGGTTAACAAAGCTGTTTCAATAATCACTTTGACTAAAGTCGAACCCGCTGCTTCAACGACTGCTTTGATATCTGCTAGGACAACCTCGGTTAACCCGCTCTTCAAAGCACCAATGTTAATGACCATATCGACTTCTTGCGCACCTTCTTGAATCGCTTGTTTCGCTTCAAAGGCTTTGACTTCCTTCGTATTTGCACCTAAAGGAAAACCGATCACCGTACAAACTTTTACGTCGCTGCCAGCTAATAGATCGGCTGTTTTTTTCACCCAAAAAGGATTGATACATACCGAAGCAAAATCATTTGCTAAGGCTTCTTGGCAGACCTTTTCCACTGCTTGTTCCGTGGCATCCGCCTTTAAAATTGTGTGATCGATCATTTTGTTCACTTGTTCCATTTACAAACACTCCTTGTTTCTTTAATTATCTATTTATTAGAAGTTCTCGAAAGAACCTGACTAATCATTTTTTTGCTTCTTGATCAATGAAAGCAACTCGATAGCTGCTGCCTCATCGATAAAGATCGAATTGACATAGCCGCCGTTCAATGCTCCTAGTAGCGACTGGGCTTTTTCCTTTCCGACAACGATTGCGATTGAATGATCCTTTTCTTTGATTTTCTCCAAATTCACCCCAACGACGCGATTATATAGTTCCGCATTCTCATGCGTACCATCCTCTTTGAAGTAGCGCGAACAAATATCGCCAACATACCCCTCACTCCGCAGCTGGTGATAATCGGCTTTTCTGAAGTAACCCGCTTTGACCAAAACAGAATCATCGCTGATACTGCCGACACTGAAGATCGCGATGCGCGCCTTTTCCGCAAATTGGATCGTCTCTTTGATCGTCGAATCCTTTAAAAAAGCTGCCGCAATTTCCGAAGAGTCAACGATCGATGGCGTGCTTAATCCAAATCCAGTTGCATGAAAATGCTCAGCAAATCCTTTGATGACATCATCACTCATAGATGAAACATTATTGCGGGAAACGCCGCCGTTCAGCTGAACGATTTTGATATTTTCCTTCTTTTCGATATGCGATAAGTTTTTTGCGACCGACTTCATGGCATTTCCCCAAGAAACACCGATCGTGTCATTATCCTCAACGATCTGATTCAAATGTAACGACAACGCGTCGGACAGCTGTGAGTATATTACCTTGCGATTATCCGAGATCGCCTCCACGACACTGACATGTTTCAAATTAAATTTTTGGAAGAGCTTTTCCTCCAGATCACTGACACCGATCGGCGGTAAATCCAGGCTGACTTTGACATAGCCTAAGGATTTAGCCTTGTTGATGATGCGGGAAACCGAAGCTTTGGAGATATTCTCCATCTCCGCAATCTCCTCCATCTTCATGTTTAACAAATAATAATTCTTAGTCACTCGTACAAGCTGTTTAAGATTGATCTTCTTCATAGAAAGCGTCCCTTCTGTTTTTGAAACTTTTCTCATGTATTGCAACTTTTTACACACACATTATAGAGCTTGTTTTTCAGATGTCAATCATTTTTTTGGAAAAGTTTGAAGAAAAAACACAAAAAAACTCGAAACACCTTTTTACAGCGTTTCGAGCAGTGATCCTTTATTTTTCTATCAACCCTTCAACCTGCGGCAATCCAATTCCGGCGGTGTAAACTTCAACCAATCCAGATGGCAACTCAAGATCATCCGTATGCCCTTTGACATTCATGTGAATGGTATCTTCCTTGTCTGCCAATATCTTTTCTTTGAAATCGGGATCAGACAATGCTGCCACTCCCATTGAAGCTACATCGCCATAGTTCAACGCATCCAGCGCTTCATCTGCTGAACGAATTGTTCCTGAGATAACAACTGACACTCTGCCTGCGACAAATTTCTTGATCACTAAGCTGACTGGATCAGTAAACTCACCTCTTTGCGGCATCGCTTTGTAGGCATCCTTACCAAAATTACCGCCAGCTGCTGAAGACAGATCAAGGAAATCAAGGTCTTGTTCTAATAGCTTATCAATCAATTTTAGCGAATCGTCTAAATCATAACCAACCATCTCACCATGAATTTCTTCGGGTGAGATTCGGTAGCCCACGATCGCTTCAGGATTTTCTTCCCGTGCAACTTTTATGACTTCCTTGGTCACTTCGATCGCAAAATTCATTCGTTTCTCAAAGGAGCCGCCCCAATAATCCTCTCGTTGGTTCGAATAACTGGAGAAGAACTGCTGAATCAAATAATGATTCGCGCCATGAATCTCTACCCCATCAAAACCAGCCTTCAATAAGCGTTTAGCAGCTAATCCGAAATCCTTCACCACTTGCCAAACTTCGTCTTCGGTCAGTTCTGTTACTTTATATTGTAAAAATGGAAACTCGATAGCGCTTGGTGCATAGGCCTTGCCGGTCACATAGCAGCCATACGCTCCTTCACGTCCAGGATGCTGGATCTGACCGATCGCTTTACTGCCATTGCTCTTCATCGCTGCCGCCATCTTACTGTAAGCGTCGATCGCATCGTCATTAAAAATCGACAATTGCTTCGGATGGCCTTGGATATTTTCCTGAACGGTGATCGCCCCAGTAATCAACAAATCAGCAAACTTGCTGCGTCGCTCAAAATACTTGATATCTTCTTCCGTTGGTCGCCCTGTTGCCGGATCAGCGGCAAAAACCACCATCGGACACATGGCGAAACGATTCTCTAAACGCCCGCCATGCTTTAAAGCGATCGGTTCAAATAATGGTGCATACTTTTCCTTCATTTCGATTCCTCCTTCAATAAACTAAACTCTTGCATGTGTCGTATACCAGCCACCATCAATTGTGATCGTCGCACCGGTGATGAAGCTAGCTTTAGCCGATGCCAAGAAAGCAAACAGTTTTGCCGGTTCCCAATCTTCCCCGATCCGCCGACTAGGGATTGCTTTCAACGCCGCTTCTGTTCCCAGCATTTCCCACGCTTGATCCGGCATCAAATTTGTGCGGATTAATCCCGGGCAAACCGCATTTACCCGAATGAAGGTATTGTCGCCCTCATCAATTTCCGTCACCGCTTTTGGTCGACCGAACATATCTGCTGGATTATTATTTAATAGTGCCGCTGCACTTTGTCGCGTATAGTTCAGCAACGCTGCTTTCAAAACATTGTAAGGAACTGAGTCCCCAATCATGAAGGATGCCACTGAAGCGGTATGAGTGATACTTGGATTTTCCGACTTGCGCAAAAGCGGCACGCAGTATTTAGTAAACAGCGCCGCATGCAGCACATACAGCTGGAATGCTCGTTCAAACTCGCCCGAATCAACCTCTTCAACCGTACCCACGATCGCTGAACCCGCATTACAAATCAAGCTGTCCAGCTTGCCAAATTTTTCCTTCGCAAAAGCCACTGCTGCTTTGATCTGCTCTTCATCGGTCACATCACATTTAACCGGCAAGAAGTTTTCGCCCAACTCCTTCGTTCGACTAAAATTTCGTCCGATCCCGATCACTGTTGCCCCCTGATCCAGAAACTCCTTGGTTGTCGCCAAGCCGATGCCGGAGGTCGCGCCAGTAATCATTACGATATAATCTTTTAACATTTTATTTTCCCCCTTAGTTACTGACCGTCATCAAGCCGCCGTCGATTAACACATCGGCGCCATTGATGTACTGTGCATCCGTCGAGGCTAGAAACGCGATCAAGTCCGCCACTTCTTCCGGTTTTCCTGTTCGCCCGCAAGTGACCTTCGCCATCTGATCGTACATCGCCAACACATCATTTTCTTCCATATTAACACCATCACGCTGGAAAATCGGTGTCTGGATAAAGCCTGGTGACACACTGTTGCAGCGCACGCCAATAAAGCCCTGGGCTTGCTGCTTGGTATACAGCACCACGGCGTTTTTCGCTAAGTTATAAAAGGGATTTTCAGAGCTGACAGTTCGGCTGGCGGCAGAAGCGGTGTTAATAATACTTGCGTTGTTTTTCGGAGCATTTAGTAAAAGAGGATACAATTCTTTGGCAAACAGCATCGGTGCCCGTAACAAGAGACTGAAGCAGCGGTCAAACTGATCGACCGTCACATCACGAATCGTGGTGTTCTCACCAAACCCCGCATTGTTCACAAACACATCCAATTCATTACCGAAAGTTTCTTTGATAAACTCACACGTCTTCACGATCTCCTCAGCATCCCGCACATCACAGGTCCGAGGAATAAAACGATCACCTAAATCCTTCGTCTTGCTAAAATTCCGACCGATCCCAATCACCGTCGCGCCCTCCTTGATAAACAGCCGAGCCGTAGCCAGACCAATACCAGAAGTTGCACCAGTAATCACAACTTTGTAATCTTGGAACATCGTTCTACCTCCTAAATTCGTTTAAAAATAGGACAGCTGAATTTGTTCAATTGAGAGACTGTTTGTGGATTTTGCTTACAGACATGTGTCTTGATGGTTCAAATAAAATGGGGAAATAGTTATGATGCTAGTTTAATGATAGCACTAATCAAGGGTGTAGAAAACGGGTTCATGAAAAATGCACAAAATGTTTTATTTGTGAACTAGCTTTTACTGGCTCTGTTATCGTTCACTGTCGAATGAAAGCTTTTTAATCTAATAGCCAGCTTTCTTATAGATTAAATCCAGTCTTGACATTCAATTTCGATTAAGATACGGTTAATCAAAGAAGTTTTATTCAAAGATTGGGGAAATGAGTATTTTGGACGACGAGGACTCGTTGTGTTTTAAAAAAAGATGTTCGTGTGATTAATAATAATGATTTCAACGTGCGCTGTTTGCATACAGGGTGCTTTTTTGCATTGGTTGAAAAATATAAGGAGGAAGCTTTTTGGATAATTTAAGTGTCATGATGGTTGTATTGGTAATTTTGCTGGCTCTGTCAGCGTTCTTTTCTTCGAGTGAAACGGCCTATTCTTCATTGAATCGAATCCGCATCACTAAATTGGCAGAGGAAGGGAATGATAAAGCAAGGAGCGTTTTGGAATTGTTTCATAATTTCGATCGGCTCTTGTCAGCAATCCTAATTGGAAACAACATCGTGAATATTGCTAGTTCTTCGATTGCAACCGTGATATTTGTCCGCTATTTTGGCAACATTGGTGTGACACTTTCGACGGTTGTGATGACGATTCTGGTTTTAACCTTTGGTGAGATCTTTCCCAAAACATTGGCAAAAGAAGCTCCTGAGACGTTCGCGCTTGCGGTTGCCCGTCCGTTAAAGGTTTTGATAACCATTTTTTACCCACTGACGCTCTTTTTCGCTGTCCTAAAAATCGGGCTAATGAAACTATTACCAAATAGAGAAACAACCCCATCGATCACCGAGGATGAATTGATGATTCTTGTAGAGGAAGCAGCACAAGAGGGTTCGATTGATGAAGAGGACGAACTGCTGATCAAAAGTGTGGTCGCATTTAACGATTTGGAAGTACAGAAAATTTTTATCCCACGTACGGATATCATTTCCATTAACAGTAAAAAGAGTACAGAAGAAATAGCGGAAGTTTTTGAATCCTCCGGCTTATCTCGCCTGCCCTATTGCCAAGACAGCATTGATGATGTGACCGGCGTGGTGAATCAAAAAGATTTTTATTACCATGTATTAAAAGGTGAAAAATCAATAGAAGACATCGTTAAGCCAATCAGCTTTATCCCAAAAAGTATGAAAATTTCCGAGCTAATGAAAAAATTTCAAGCCGATCAAATCCATATCGCAATCATCATCGATGAATACGGTGGGACCGCTGGTCTCGTTACGCTAGAAGATATCATTGAAGAATTGGTTGGGGAAATCTGGGATGAATATGATAGTAAGAAGCTGGACTATTACAAACTGGCAGATGGCAGCTTCCTAGTAAATGGACGTTCAGACTTCGATTGCTTAGAAGAGCTTTTCAATATTACCAATACCACGAACTCAATCTCCGTCGCAGGATATATATTGGCTTCAATCGAACGAATCCCTATGGAAGGCGAAACGATTCAGTTAGATGGGTTGGAGATTACTATTTCGAAGATGCGGAATCGTAGGATAGAGGAAGTGGTTATTGAGCCGGTTGCTGAGGGTGGGTAGATGGATGATGTTAGGTTGCGCAGGAGTATTGGTAGGATGAATAAGACATTGTCTCGTCATTTTATTTCGTGACGAGACTCGTTTTGTCTTCAAGCGTTATTTTTACCTAGCCAAATCTTCTATAAAAAAAGAAACCCTGTATATAAGGGTTTCTATCACATAAATGAGTTATTCTTCTAAACACTGAACAGTCAAACTTCTACTTCTATCAAACAGACTGCTTTATCGTGAAGGAATAATTATACCGCATTAATGGTGCAATCGCTTCGTAATATCCTCCTCATATGAAACTGAAATTCAAAATGCATCTATTGTAAAATGATTGTGAAAATTAGATCACTGACAGAGATTTCATTGAAAATAGTAATACAAAACGGTGACATTGATGATGGTACAATTATGGCTAGGCAAATCTTTTTTTAGTCAAGGAGGATAAATCATTTTCAAATGATTAATAACCTTTAGACACGATTGGTATAATTTCTTTATTAATCATCAATATTCTCTTTGACAACGTAAATATCCTCCGCAATGTTCTTTAAAGATACCTGAATTTTTTCACTTGCAAAAATCTTCATTCTCCTAGGACTACTTTTTGTTACATAAATGCAACCGTTATCCGATGACAAAATATTGTATCCTAATAAATTAAATATTGGGTTCATAAAAAACTGATTATTCTTAATATAAAAAATACCTATTATAAAAAATAAACTGAAATTTACAAACAAACTTCTGTAACTATTAATATCCATCGAAATTAATGGAACAATGTAGGTTACGATATATCCCAAAGTGTCCGCTCTTTCAAAATTAGTCCCTTGCACATGACCTGGAGAACCTTCAGCTTTAATATAGAAAATAAAAAAAGAAAAAATACTCACTGCTGATGCGATTATAAATAGAATAACCGCTATCCAAAAAAAACTCTGTGGTGAGATAATTTTGGGAATAAACTGGTGTAAAAAAGCTTTCACATTTAACAAAGCTCCTCGATCATCCCGAATTCTTATATTTTGAATTAACAACAAAATGAATAATGGAAAAAAAGAGGATAAATACAATAACGTCTTGTTAATATTGTTCAGAAAACCATTTCTCATGATTGCATCACATCCTTTTTATTTCAACTTATCTTCACCAAGCTTTCCTTGTAACAAAGTAATATAGTATTTATCAGCAATACATGATAAAATTTGAGTTCTCTCTTCTCTAGTTCCTTTATAGTCAATATTACCATTAGAATCCATTTGGATAACCAAAGACATATCTTTAATTACATTTGGCAATTGATCAATGTGATTAAAAAAACCATTGATTAGTTCAGGAGTATTCACAATTTTTGTCAGTCGTTTTGTAGCAGTACCATCATTCTTACAATCTCTTTCAAAAGTAGAAAAGTTATTTATTTTTTTATATCCTTTAATTACTTCCATTGCCTGATCGGTTTTCCCTGAAAAATAATCACTTAAATCGAAAATAGTTTGCAATGCATATCTGTTTATTATAAGTGCTTCTTCTCGATAGACAATGATATCTATATCCTCGTCAATGCCCACCACCTCATCTTCTAATTGAACAAAATTATTTCCAGTAAAGCGCCCTCTAACTCCTTTACGTAATTTTTTTTGTTTATTGAATCTTCTAAAAAAATAGAAGTTCTCTCCAGATAGATTAAAATTAATTACATAATAATTTATTTTATCTAATTTCATTTCAGTTAAATCATGGCATCGATTTTCCTCGAAATTAATTTGATTAATAATTGAATCAATTTTACCTACTTCTAAAGTTGCAACATCTATAACATCATCAATTTTGCCTAATTCGTTATAGGGCTGTTGTTCATATTGGAAAACGGGATAATCCAACACTCTCAAATACATATCTACAATATTCTCTCTCAAACTCTTCGAAATTTCTGGAACGAATGAAGTAATCCCGTTTTTACGTTTTTCAACAAATGAAAGTTTCACACTACCGTTATTACGAAAGTTTAATCCTAGCATACTATTTTTTAAATCTTCAATATTCAAAATTCAATCCTCCATCGATTTAATTTGTTAAGTAAATTAAATCAGACGCGTGTTAAAAAAACAATTGTTTTTGTTAATAATTCGTTTTCTATCTCTTTTGAAACTATACCGAACGTACGTTCTATAGTCAAGACCTTTCTCTTTTGATTTTTTAAGGTAATTTACTTTCCAATTAAATTTAGTTGTCTCCTACTGATTCTATTCCCCATCCGATAATAAATTGGATTCCCAACCATAGTCTGTTAAATACTGATGAACTGGAACAATTTCTTCTTTAAATGTACTTATAAGATATTTACCGAGTATTTATGTCCGAAGACCACATCCTTATCAATGTATCGAAATCGTTCTCTCTGTCCTAAGTTTGAACTAGCTTATCCAAACAATCATTCTTCTATTTCAAGCTTAAGATTTGCTTCATCTAATTCAAAAATTATTCCGATTTTCGTGAGATCAAAATCTTATATATTTAGCATTTTAGCCACATGTTTTTTGGCTTTTTTGTTATGACTGTTTGGCACATTTTTGAAGAGCTTTCGTTCTGTTACACAGATCATTATCTCTTATTTTTCTGAGTTATTGGATGTAAGTCTGATTTTTGGAGTCGGTACGAAATCCATCCACGTTTCAGTTCTAAACATGTTTAAGTTACCATGATTATCTATACTCATGGAACTCCACAAATGATTGAAGATACAGGTGAAAAATTCGTTAATTACATTGGTTTTTTAGACGGTGTAACCAAAGAAAACATACAAACAAAAAAACTAGAACCCCCATATATCAAGGTTTCTAGCTTATTAACAAGTATTACCCCACAGACCCTTCCACTTAGAGTCTCTAATACCAATAAGTGATTTTATCCGTCATAGCAACAAAACTGATAAGAAATCGGAAACACTTTTATCAATAAATATCATTGCATCAAAATGTTTCCGGTGTAAATTTCGGTGTAAAAAACTTGGGGCACATAGGTAAGGAAATTACTATTTATACAAGGATTCACCGTTTGTTTCAATAACTTCTTGATACCAATGGAATGAATCTTTCTTGAATCTATCATACGTTCCATTTCCTAAATCATCTGCATCAACATAAATAAAACCGTATCTTTTTTCCATTTGAGAAGTAGAGGCACTAACAATATCAATTGCTCCCCATGTTGTATAGCCCATTACCTCAATACCTTGTGAAATAGCGATATCTACCTGCTCAAAATGACGTCTAAAATAATCAATTCTATAGTCATCATGTACTGTCCCATCTTCAAAGGTATCAATCGCTCCAATACCACTTTCAACAATGAATAAAGGAATACGATATCGATCATAAAGATCAATCAGTCCAATTCTCAAGCCCACTGGATCAACTTGCCACCCCCATTCACTAGTATCCAAATATGGATTCTTAACACTAGTAATAAGGTTGCCACCAACTTTTTCCATATTTTCTTCATCCACCGTTTTAATCATAGACATGTAGTAACTAAAAGATAGAAAATCTACTGTATGCTGTTTTAAAATTTCGTCGTCTCCGACTAGCTTTTCAATGACTATTCCTTCTTGTTCTAAATATTTTTCAACATGTTTTGGATACTCACCAAAAACTTGTACATCTGAATAGAAGTAATTGTCACGATTATGCTTTTGAGCGAGAACATTGTCTCCGGGATTTGAAGTTAACGGATAGGCTAATGTTCTAGTAAGCATAGCCCCAACTTGAGCATTTGGATTTTTTTCATGAATATATTTTGTAGCTAAACCGCTAGCAATAAATTGATGGTGTAATGCTTGATAAATTGCTGCTTCTGCTTCCTTCTTCGTTTCATATTTTTCTTCAACTACACCTACAGTTGTGAAAGGATGACGAAACACACTATCAATTTCGTTGAACGTTAACCAGTAAGTGATATACTCTCCAAAATTATCAACACAGACTTTAGTAAAGCGATCAAAAAATTCTACCACTTCTCTTGAGACCCAACCATCATAATGGTTTACCAAATATAATGGCATTTCATAATGAGACAATGTAACTAAAGGTTCGATTCCGACTCTTCTCATTTCTTTAAATAGATCAACATAAAAATCAATACCTGCTTGATTAGGTTCTTCTTCGATTCCATTTGGAAAAATTCGTGTCCAAGCAATCGAAGTCCTTAAGCATTTCATCCCTAATTCTTTAAAGAGAGCTAAATCTTCTTTATAGCGATGATAAAAATCAATTCCTCTTCTTTTTGGCCAATATTTTGTATCATCAGTTTTCATGCCTTCTTCAATTTGCTCTGGGCTAACATGCCATTGACTTACATAGTCCTTCACATCTAACTCAGGACGTAACTTTGCAACATCTGCTACTGATAGTCCTTTTCCTCCAATATTCCAAGCTCCTTCTGCTTGATTCGCAGCGATTGCGCCACCCCATAAAAAATCTTTAGGAAAATTACTCATTGTTTTGAACGGCTCCTTCTAGTTCTGTATTTATCACTAATTTAGTGACATCTGCTTGATTTCTGTCTACTACTTTAAAATGTTCTTCCTTAATTCCACCAGTAAAAATGAGCATTGTTGTCGGATCAAATCCTTGCTCTTTAATCTGTTTCAGATCAAATGAACCTAGTTTTTGACCTCTTATCACACTTTCTCCTGGTTTTACTAAAATATTGAAAATACCTTTTTCCAAATCAACAGTATTTAAACCTATGTGAATAAGTATTTCTGTCCCGCTTGGCGTTTTGATTCCTACAGCATGCCCGGTAGGGAAAACAGTTACTATTTCGCCTGAAACAGGTGAATATAATTGACCATCGGTTGGATACGCAGCCAAACCTTCCCCCATTGCCCTTGAAGAAAACACTTCATCTTGAACATCATCAAGAGTAATGACGTCACCGACTACTGGTACTTCGACAACTAGCATTCCTTGATTTTCAGAAGAAAGCTCTTCTTTCGCACCGACTTCCCCCAAGCCAAGGAAATATGTTAGTACCGCGGTTCCAAAGAAAGCTACTGTGATCCCAATCAAGTAGTAAACAAACGTATCTCCAAAGAAAGCTGGTAATGTTGTCAATGCCGGAAAGACATAAACAATCGCTTTTGTTTGCATTGCTCCCATGAAGGCTCCTGTAACTGCCCCAACAATGGCTTGTGCAATTAATGGTTTTTTATACTTTACTGATAACCCATACACGATAGGTTCAGTTATCCCACCTAAAAGTGCAGGCAATATAGAAGATAAAGCCAAACCTTTAGTGTCTTTATTCTTCGATCTCAAAAATACACCTAAAGCAACACCAGCACTTGCGAATGTTGCAGCAGCGATCATTGGACGCAAAGTGTCATAACCATAAGTTGCAAGATTATTTACCATAATTGGCACAACTCCCCAGTGGATACCCATCATTACTAAGAAAGTCCATCCTCCACCGATTAAAGCTCCTGCTAACAAACCACTTTTATCACTAATAAAGTTCATGGCATTCCCTAAGCCATCACCCAACATCACACCAATTGGACCAATTACTAAAACCGTTAATGGGACCATTATCAACAATGCCACCAATGATAAGGCAAATATCTCCATGCTCTTAGGAATAATCTTCTTTAATAATCTCTCAACATGAGAATAAACGTAAATTGAAACAATAGCCGGAATGACTGTTCCCGAATATCCCATCAAAACAGCAGGAATACCAAAGAAATCTACAGTTACACCATTTTCCGTTACTAAAGCAGTAAAATTGGGTTCTAATAAAGCTGCAACGATTGCTAATGAAATAAACATATTTACTTTAAATATTCTTGCAGCACTGATTGCTAAAAATAATGGCAAGAAATAGAATACACTGTTTCCAGCAGCGGATAAGATTTTATAGGTACTTCCATCTGCACTTAAAAAGTTATAGGTAGTTAAAACAACGAGAAGAGCCTTTAACATTCCTGCACCAGCTAATGCAATAATGATTGGGTTGAAAATTGAAGATAAAACATTGAAGAACCGAATAATGATATTTCCGGATTTTTCTTCTTCTACGTTATTTTCTCCGTTATCTTCTAGCGCATTTGTGATAGTATAGTTACTCATAATAGTTTGAAAAACATCTGAGACATGGTTGCCGATTACAACTTGAAATTGTCCATTACCTTCAATTACTGAGAGTACGCCATCAAGATTTTGAATAGTCTCTTTATTCTCTCTAGCAAGATCACCATTTTTTAATTTGAATCTTAGTCGTGTGATACAGTGATATAAACTAATCACATTTTTCTCTCCACCAACCTGTGTTATAATATCTTTAGCTAGCATACTGTAATCTTTAGCCATAACGATTATTCTCCTTACAAATTTTTATTTGTAAAAGCGCTTTACATTACATACTATATCATCAACAATTTGACTTTATTGAAAAGTTCGCAATTTGGAAACCACTTAAAGAAGGTGAAGTATATGGGACTATTAATTATTCGTTTGATCACTTTTTTAAATAGTCAATCAATCGAAAGCACCAATCATCATATCGCTGTTACAATGCTTGAAAATTATGAACATATCCATAATATGAGTATCGGTGAAACAGCGAAACTATGTGATGTTTCGAAGTCTACTATTTCAAAATTTGCTAGAACAATCGGTTTCGATGATTACCTGGATCTTAAAGACAATGCCTCATTCATTGAAAATCGCTTCAATAACCCACTTAACTATTTATCAAATATTCTTACCTCCATCGAAGAAGAAGGTTACGATCAATACTTTGATGCTGTTATCAAAGATGTCCAGTATTATAAGAGTCATTTAGATATTTCTGCAATTGATAGAACAGCAAAAGCCATTTACGAATACTCTAAAGTAGTCGCCTTTGGATTAGTTTTTTCAGAGTCAGCTGCAATGGATCTTCAATATAAGTTGGCGTATAACAGTAAATTTATTCATACATTCCAAGATGATTCAGTTCAAGAAGAATTTTTAAAAAATGCAACAGAAGACACTTTGATTATTGTTTTCACCAATTCCGGAAACTACTTAACGAAACAACAAATACGTACTGGAACTCCTAGAAAAAATATTTTTTCTCAAACAAAGGCAAAAATTATTGTAATCACTTCAAATCCAAATGTCTTAAAATTACCTTTCGTTAGCGAAGCAATCATTTTCCCACATCAAACGAAGTATCAAACTCATGCCATTATGTATCAAATAATTACTGATATGATTGTTTCAAGATACAGATGTTTCATAAATGAAGAAGACAAGTAGCTATGTCAACTACTTGTCTTCTCCATTTATGCCTTTACGAAGGGCATCATTTCTCTTAACTCTTCACCAATTGTCTCAATTGGTAACTTATCTGCTTTTGCTCTGAAGTTTTTAAATTTCGGGAAACCAGCATTGTAATCATTAATAAACTCATCTGAAAACTTCCCAGACTGAATATCCTTTAACACAAGTCGCATATTATCCTTTACTGCCTCAGTAATTATTTTCGGTCCAGAAATATAATCGCCAAATTCAGCTGTATTCGAACATGACTGACGCATCTTTTTAAACCCACCTTCGTAAATTAAATCGACAATAAGCTTCATCTCATGTAAAACTTCAAAATAAGCCAGTTCAGCAGAATATCCTTCTTCAACCAGTACTTCAAATCCTGCTTCAATCAAAGCTGTTAAGCCGCCACATAAAACTGCCTGTTCTCCGAATAAGTCTTCTTCTGTCTCTTCTCTAAAAGTCGTTTCAAGTAATCCTGCTTTAGCAGCTCCTAATCCTTTTGCCCATTCCATTGCGATGTCACGACAGTTACCAGACGCATCTTGATGACAAACAAAGAGAGCAGGTACTCCAAAACCATCCTCATAGGTTCTCCTTACAAGATGACCTGGGCCCTTAGGTGCAACCATAAAAACGTCGACATTTTTGGGAGGAGTGATATAGCTAAAATGAATATTAAAACCATGTGCAAATCCTAAAGCATCACCATCATTCAACTCAGGTAGAATTTGCTTTTCATATATTTCTTTTTGAAGTTCATCTGGCGTTAAAATCATAATCACATTGGCCTGTTTGGAAGCCTCTCTAATAGAAAGAACAACAAATCCATCCTCTTCCGCTTTCTCGAACGATTTTCCTTCACGAACGCCAATTACAACATTATAACCAGAATCTCTCAAATTTTGTGCGTGAGCGTGACCTTGGGAGCCATAGCCAATGATTGCTAATCTCTTTTCCTTCAAAAAACTGCTTTCAACGTCTTTTTCGTAATACATCTTTTCCATATGCATAACCTCCATTTTTTCTAATCATATCAACTTTGTATTGTCTCTATGTATAAGTTCGAAAAATGGAAACTGATAATACTCTACGAATTAAACAGTATTTCAACAAACTAATGATCTAGATTAAAATCAATAATTATCCTGATGTTCAAAACAAAATTATTGAATAATTTAAAAAGCTAGAAACCCCACAAATCAAGGTTTCTAGCTTATAAACAAGTATTACCCCACAGTTCCTTCCACTTAGAGTTTCAAGTGTCAGTATTGGAAATTTACTGTCATTTCGACGACTATTGGAAGTAGTCAGATAGAAGTATATCAATAAAAATCACAGGAACTAAAAAATACTGGTGTAAGTTTCGGTGTAAAAAAGTTGGGACACATAGGAAAGAGGATGAATGAATTTAATCGAACATGGGCGGTGATTGTCTGATCCTTAATCATTTATAATTAACCTCGCATCTGCTCGGTTGAACTCTACTTTTGATAGCGAAATAAATCTTTTTCACCTATCAAAAGTAGAGTCTTATTTACTATGCTTTTTTCTCTCATCGAAAAAATTATTTAACTATTAATTCAGCTTGATAGTCACATCGGTCATATTCTATACGATCAACAAATACTTCCTTAAATCCAAATTTTTCATACAAATGAATGGCAGGTTTTAACTTTTTGTTGGAAACCAATGTGAGTTTTTTTGCTTGCTTCTCTCTAGCATAATCAATACACGCCTTGAACACAGCACTTCCAGCACCCTTTCCTTGATACTTTTCGTCTGTCGCAAGTTTTGCCACTTCCCACGTCTCTTCATCAGTTGGTATGATCATACACGTCGCTAACACATTGTCATCTTCAATCGCGAAGTAGATCATCGCACCTTTTTGTAAATAGGCATCGACATGTTCGATTATTTCTCTGTCCTCATCTTCTAAAGAAAAATATTTTTCTATCCACGCGATATTTAGATCGATGAAAGCTTGCTTATATTTTTCATGATACTGTTTGATGACCATATCTGCTTCCCCCCAGCCTATTTATGCAATTCAAATCCTTTGAATAGCTTATCAACATGTGTTTTCTTTCCTCTAAGGGCGACACCAACTAGATTCAAATCGCCTTCATGAATTTCCGCTATGACTGCCCGATTGTCTTCATCATTGTAAGTGGTAAACAATTCTTCCGTATATATCGTACTAACCACTTGCTTACTCCGACTTTTATTTAATAATTGAAGCATCTTTTCTCCATTAGAAGAGTAAATCATGATGGGTTGTTTTGACATCGGCAAGTACTCATTTCCGTCTTTGTCTTTATAAACCTCACCAATTATATCTTGCGTTCCTGCAATTCCACTCATTAAAAAAGCAGTCACATTTAGTTTTTGCCACATTTCCAAATCTTCACGTAACACAATACCTATTTTTGTATCAAACATAACCACACCTACTTCCTTTCAAATCAATTCAATGATCGAACGATTGCGATCAATAAACTTACATGTTAGTATAACTTGAGATAAACATTGAATCAAATCGAATTATTCGTTTGTTTGATTCAATTAAATTGAACTGGAGAAGACTATGGAATTAAAGTACTTATACACGATCAAAAAAATCGTTGAAACAGGCAGTTATCAAAAAACAGCTCACGCACTGAACTACGCCCAATCAACGATTACGTTTCAAGTCCAACAAATTGAACGAGAACTTGACGTACAATTATTTGAAAAAAAAGGAAAACGAATGGTTTTGTCACAAGCGGGGAGAGAAGTCTTTCCATTGATTACACAAGTGATTGACTCTGCTGAGAAACTTGCTTCTTTTAACCACTCTAAAACTGATTTACATGGCTCTTTAAAAATTGCTTTACCAGAATCATTGATCACCTATAAAATGCAGCCGATACTTAAAGCATTCAAAGAAAAAGCACCTTTTGTTCACCTATCGCTGCAAGTAATGAATTGCTATAAGATTTACGATGAAATGATGAACGGAACGATCGATCTTGCTATCCACTATGATGTCAAAAAATACTCACCAAATATTCGCACGAAAGAAATCGCTTCGTATCCGCTTACTCTCGTCTCTTCACCTTTGTTAGATGACGTAGAGAAGGATTTTACTAAGCCTAATCAAAAGAAGGCGATTTGTCATATCCAAAATGATACGAATGCACTGTACTTAAAAATCTTTAATCAATACCTCAAGGAAAAGAAAATCGTATTAGAAACCGAAATGGAGCTTTGGAGCATTGAATCTATCAAAAGAAGTGTGGAGAGCAATTTAGGTGTCGCTTTTCTTCCAAGATTCACGGTAGAAAAAGAGCTGGCAAATAGAAAGTTGATTGAGCTTGAAACAGATCTATCTGAAACAAACTTTACCGCTATCTATGCTGTGAATTCCAATCGATGGATGAGTCCAGAATTAGAACTATTCACAAAGATTTTAGATGACTACTTCACTGTTTGAAATCTTCAATAGGTAGGGCGTTAATGTTCGGGGCACAATTCGGGGCACAGCGCAAAATGTAAAAAAAGAAAGGTCTGAGAATGTTGATATATCAGCATTCTCAGACCTTTAAAATCAATTATCCCACAGACCCTTCCATCTCATACTGAATCAGACGGTTCAACTCTACAGCGTATTCCATTGGTAATTCTTTGGTAAATGGTTCAACGAATCCCATAACGATCATTTCAGTCGCTTCTTGTTCCGAGATACCGCGACTCATTAGATAGTACAATTGTTCTTCGGAGATTTTTGAAACTTTTGCTTCGTGTTCCAAAGAAACATTCCCATTCAAGATTTCATTATACGGGATCGTATCTGAACTTGATTGATCATCCATGATGATCGTGTCACACTCGATGTGGCTGAATGAGCCAGCACTGTTTCGACCGAAGCGGACGGTTCCGCGGTAGTCTACTGCGCCGCCATCTTTGGCGATGGATTTTGAAACGATCGAGCTAGAGGTGTTTGGTGCGTTATGGATCATGCGCGCGCCGTTATCTAGCACGATGTTCTTGCCGGCTACGGCGATCGATAGCATCGTACCGCGTGCGCCTTTGCCTTCCATGTAAACACTTGGGTATTTCATGGTTACTTTTGAGCCTAAGTTGCCGTCGACCCATTCCATTGTCGCGTTTTCTTGGGCTTGTCCACGTTTGGTTTCCAAGCTGTAAACGTTGTTTGACCAGTTTTGGATCGTCGTGTAACGGCAATAGCCGTCTTTTTTAACAAACACTTCAACGACAGCGGCATGCAGGCTGTCAGAAGAGTATGTTGGAGCCGTACAGCCTTCGACATAGTTGATGCTGGCTCCTTCGTCAACAATGATCAGCGTCCGTTCGAATTGTCCGGTGTTTGCCGAGTTGATTCGGAAGTAAGACTGGATCGGAATATCGGTTTTCACACCTTTTGGCACATAGATGAAGGTTCCGCCAGACCAAGCAGCTGAGTTCAACGCAGCTAGTTTATTGTCTGATGGCGGTACTAATGTGCCGAAGTATTCTTTGAATAATTCAGGATATTCCTTCAAGGCTGAATCTGTATCAGTAAAGACGATGCCCAATTTGGTGAACTCGTCTTTCATGTTGTGATACACCACTTCCGATTCGTATTGGGCAGAAGCACCGGCTAAGTAAGCACGTTCTGCTTCGGGAATCCCTAAACGTTCAAAAGTTGTCTTGATTTCTTCTGGTACATCGTCCCAATCGCGGGCTGGTTTGTCGCTTGAACGAATGAAGTAGTTGATTTTATCGTAATCCAATTCGGACAAATCGGGTCCGTAATCGGGCATGTCTAATTTTCTGAATGTTTCTAGCGATTTCAAACGGAAATCCAACATCCATTCTGGTTCTCCCTTTGCGCGGGAGATTTCGCGAATGACTTCTTCCGATAGACCTTCACCAGTCGTAAAGACAGGTTCGATGTCATCATGGAAGCCAAATTGATATTCCTCTTGCATTTCAGGTACACTCATGTATTCCCGCTCCTTATTCGTTTTAATGTATTTCTATTCTTACTAATCTTTATGAAATTGACCTTCCCGGGCTTTGCCTTCTTCATCGGTCAGCGCTTTGCCTAAGGCTTTCCATGCTAGGGTCGAGCATTTGATACGGGCTGGGAATTTTGCGACCCCGCTAAGCATCGCTGCGTCTCCCAATGCTTCTTCATCCTTTTCAGGAATCGGATTGCCTTGGACCATTTGGGCAAAGATCACGGCTAAGTGTTCTGCTTCTGAGACAGGTTTGCCGATTACTGCGTCAGTCATCATAGAAGCACTAGCAGTTGAAATCGAACAGCCGCTGCCGGAAAATGCGATATCTGTGATTACGTCGTCTTTGACGATTAGTTCAAGCTCGATCACGTCGCCGCAGGTGGGATTGTTCATCTCGATCGTTTTCGTGGAATCACTTAGCTTTCCACGATGATGGGGATGAGCGGAATGATCCAAGATCACTTGCCGATATAAATTGTCTAATTTATTTAGCGCCATCTTTGAAAAACTCCTTCGTCGCCTTGATTGCTTCGATCAAACGGTCCGCGTCTTCTTTCGTATTGTAGAAATAGAAGCTGGCCCGTGCCGTCGCTGGCAGATTCAAATAGTTCATTAACGGTTGTGCACAGTGATGACCGGCACGTACCGCGATACCTTCCATGTCTAAAGCAGTCGCTACATCATGAGGATGGATGCCATCCAGATTAAAAGCGATCACGCCGGTATGGTGTGCAGGATCTTGTGGTCCGTAAGTGGTGATCCCATCAATTTCATGCAGCTTCGGTAACACGTAGTCAACCAATTCTTGTTCGTAACGGTGGATGTTGTCCATCCCGATTTCGTTCAAGTAATCAACCGCCGCACCTAGCGCGATGGCTCCGGCGATGTTCGGTGTCCCTGCTTCGAATTTCCATGGCAATTCTTTCCACGTACTATCGAATAGATTGACGAAATCAATCATCTCGCCGCCGAATTCCACGGGTTCCATTTGCTCCAGCCATTTGCGTTTTCCATATAATACACCGATTCCTGTTGGTCCGCACATTTTATGTCCGCTAAAGGCGAAGAAATCTGCGTCCAAGTCTTGAACGTCGACTACCATATGAGGAGTAGCTTGCGCACCGTCCACGATCATCACCGCATTATTGGCATGAGCCATTTCCGCCAATTCTTTGATTGGATTGATGACACCTAGTACGTTTGACACGTATGCTAATGAAACGATCGCTGTCTTCTCGTTGATGATCTCTTTTGCGGCTGTCATATCAATGAAGCCTTCGTCGGTTAATGGTAAGTAACGCAGGGTTGCTCCTTTGCGTTCGACTAATTGCTGCCACGGAATAATATTGGAATGGTGCTCCATATAAGAAATGACGATCTCATCGCCTTCTTTAATGAAGGCATCGCCATAGCTGCGGGCCAACCAATTCAAGCCAGTAGTCGTTCCTCGTGTAAACAAGACTTCTGCTGTTTCCTTCGCATTGATAAAGGCGCGAACTTTTTCACGACTATTTTCATAATCGGCAGTCGCCCGTTCAGCTAACGTATGCACACCGCGATGGACATTGGCATTATCATGTTCGTAATAATGACGCAAAACATCTAAAACCTGCGTCGGCTTTTGCGTGGTCGCCGCATTGTCTAAATAAACAAGTGGTTCATCATTTACTTCTTGGAAAAGAATCGGAAAATCTTTTCTAATAGTAGAAAAATCCCTCATTATTTACTCAACTTCCCTTCGATCGTATCGATCAGTTGCTCTTGAGTGGCTTTGACTGGAATAGCAGTAATGACAGGTCCTAAGAATCCGCGAATAACCAAACGTTCCGCTGCCGCACGCTCTAGCCCGCGACTCATTAAATAGAAGAGTTCGTCTGGATCAACGCGACCAACGCTGGCAGCATGTCCGGCAGTCACTTCATTTTCGTCGATCAAAAGAATCGGATTGGCATCCCCGCGAGATTTCTCAGAGAGCATCAATACACGACTTTCTTGTTGAGCGTCGGCACCCTTTGCTCCTTTTAAGATATGTCCGATCCCGTTAAAGGTCAAGGTGGATTTATCAAGAATAACCCCATGCTGCAAAATGTGCCCGATGGTATGCGGGGCTTTATTGGTTACGCGAGTATCGATTCCTTGGATTTGTTTGCCATCGCTGATCGCTACGATCTTGACTTCTGAATGTGAGCCTTCACCGACTAAATCAGAATCAAAGTCCGCGATCACATTGCCATCGTTCATAATGCCGATTGCCCAATCGATCATAGAATCGCGCATTAAGTAGCCGCGTCGGTTCATATAGGTTGCGATATTTGCGCCCAATGAGTCCACAGCTGAGAATTTCACACGCGCTCCTGGTTTCGTAATCACTTCCACCACTACGTTCCCAGAAAGCTTCTTCGCAGTATCGCCTTGTGATTCGAAGCGTTCTAAGTAAGTGAACTCACTGTTGTCTTCCGCCACGATCAACACGTGTTTGAAGAAATGCGCATCGTCGTCGCCATTGTGTAAGAAAAGACTTTCGATCGGTTCTTCGATCACCACATTTTTTGGCACATATAAGAAAATACCATTGTTCATGAAAGCGGCATGCATCGCAGTCAATGAGTTTTCCTCAACTGGTACGGCTTTTTGCATGTAGTATTCTTTGACTAATTCAGGATGCTCCTGCATCGCTGTCACTAAATCAGTGAAGATCACCCCTTGATCGGCAAGCTTTGGTGAGATTTGTTCGAAAACAGTCGTTTCGCCAGCTTGTACGATCATAGGGTTGTCCTTCATTTGATCAAAGCTTGGGATGGTCCCAGTTGCTTCTTGATGTTCTGGCTTTATATTGTAAAGGTTCCAACGAGCGAATTTTACTTTTTCAATCACTGGTAAAGGCAATTCGTCGATTTTGTTTAATGCATTGACCCGCAAATCGGTCATCCATTGAGGTTCGGCCCATTCGGCTGAGAAAGCTTTGACGGCCTCAAGATATTCTGTCCATTTTTTCATCTATCTTGCCCTCCTAAACTTCTTCTTTGTAATCGATACCTAATTCAGCAGAGATGCCTGCGTAACCTTCAGCTTCCAAACGTTTCGCTAGTTCTGCGTCACCAGTCAAGACTACTCGGCCATCCATCATGATATGCACTACATCAGGCACAATGTAGTTCAATAGACGCTGATAGTGGGTAATGATTAAGGCACCGAACTCTTCGCCGCGCATTTCATTGATGCCTTTCGCTACGACCTTCAGCGCATCGATATCTAGACCTGAGTCGATCTCATCTAAAATCGCGAAGGTTGGTTCGATCATCAATAATTGCAGGATCTCGTTGCGTTTCTTTTCTCCGCCTGAGAAGCCTTCATTTAAATAGCGTTCCGCCATTTCTTCTGGCATGTTCAACAATTCCATTTTTTTATCTAATTTTTTCAAGAATTGCATTACCGAGATTTTTTCATCTTCTTCACGACGAGCGTTGATAGCAGCCCGCATAAATTCTGCATTACTGATTCCTGGGATTTCGCTTGGATATTGCATCGCTAGGAATAATCCTAGACGTGCTCGTTCGTCGACTTCCAAGTCTAAGATATTTTTACCATCAAAAAGGATTTCGCCTTTTGTGACTTCATAGTTTGGGTTGCCCATGATCGCTGCTGATAATGTTGATTTACCAGTTCCGTTTGGTCCCATGATGGCGTGGATTTCGCCCGTCTTCATTTCAAGGTTTACACCCTTTAAAATTTCTTTATCGTCAATGGCAACGTGCAAGTCTTTGATTTCTAAAACTGACATGAAAGTACCTCCAAATATTTTTTCTCGTTCTCACCTATTTTAGACTAAATGAGAATGGAATACAAACCGATTCATGAATTTTCTTCTGAAAAAGAACCCTTTATTTAGAATTATTATAAAATCAATTGTTCACTCCGAATCTGTAAAGAGTTTCTGCAAAAACGCTTCCTCAGTCAGCTTCTCCGTTGGCTCTTGATAATGGAAGAAAGCCGGCTTTTGATCATAAAAAATTTCTTCCTTCAGCTTAGCCTGATCGATCTCATCAAATAGTCCCGCAGGAAAATAATACTCGTCATCCGCTAAGCTATGATAAAACAAGCTGCTGCCGCATTTCTTGCAGGAACCTCGCTCTGCCCATTCTGAAGACATAAAACGCTGGATCTGTTCTTTTCCGCTGATTTTAAAATCATCCGGCAAAACACCCGCCAAAGACAAAAATGGTCCGCCGAAAAATTTCTGACACATATGACAGTGACAGGCGGTGATTTCCTCTGCCACCTGTGGGATATCGATCGTGACTGCACCGCATAAGCAGCTTCCTTTTACTTCCATTAATATGCACAACCTTTCTGTTGATTTTACCCTTTCTAAAAAACTCATAAATTTAGTGTAACAAAAAAAGACTCCTACCAACAGATGTCTGTAAGTAAGAGCCTTGTTCAAATTAATTATTTATCAACGGGTTTAACAGAACCATCCCATTTTTCCAAGATCCAATCTTGTACTTCTTTTTCATGTAGCACTTTGTTTAATTTTTCAATCCGAGGATCGTCCTTATCTTCGGTACGAACAGCAAGAATGTTGGCATATGGTGACGTATCTTTTTCAAGTAAGACGGCATCCTTCACAGGATTCAAACCAGCACCATAAGCAAAGTTGGCATTGATTGCAATTAGGTCGCCTTCATCGTTGTTGTAAGTTGTCGCTAACAAAGCTGGATCAATGGAATGTTCGAATTTCAATTTCTTAGGATTTTCAGCGATATCATCGAAGGTTGATGTTTCCAAATCAACACCATCTTTAACTTTGACTAAACCTGCATCTTGCAAGATCGTGATGATGCGGCCCCAGTCAGATTCTGAGTTTGATGTAATGATCGTTGCGCCTTCTTTTAAATCCTTGATGTCTTTGATTTTCTTAGAATACAAGCCCATTGGTTCAATATGAACGGCACCCGCATCGGTAAATTTGTAATCATTTTCCTTCACTGCTTTTTCAAAGAACGGTTTGTGTTGGAAGTAGTTGGCATCGATATCTTTGTCTGCTAACGCTTTGTTTGGTAACACATAGTCATCAAATTTTTTGATTTCTAAGTTGACGCCTTCTTTTTCAAGCAATGGTTTCACGTGCTCTAAGATCTCCGCGTGGGGTGTTGGTGATGCTCCGACTACTAATGTGTCGCTCTTTTCTTTACTGCTGCTGTCTGATGAGCCTGAACCGCTGTTTCCACATGCTGCCAATCCGACTGTCAATAACGCTACTGCCGCAAAACCTAAAATTTTCTTTTTCATTGATAGTTCCCCCTAATATTGTTGGTTTATTTTTTAGAATAATAGCTATTCTGTATTAACGCTTATCTGTTCGCTTCGTCAAGAAATCGCCGACGCCTTGAACAATGAATACGATGATCAAAATGATCACAGTCGCTACAAGTGTCACGGTGTAATTACCTCGTTGATACCCTTCTTGCCAAGCCAATGCCCCAAGACCGCCTGCGCCGATCGCTCCCGCCATTGCGGTAAAACCAATCATCGAAACTGACGTCACTGTCAAACCTGAGATCAACGCTGGCAAGCTTTCTGGAATCAAAACTTTGTAGATCGTTTGGAAATAACTTGCTCCCATCGAATCCGCTGCTTCCAACACTCCAGAGTCGACTTCACGAAAGGCAATTTCAACCAATCGTGCATAGAACGGTGCCGCTGATAAAACCAATGCTGGTATAGCTGCTTTCGCTCCTAGCATCGTGCCTACCAAAGCTTTGGTAAATGGAATGATCAAGACCATTAAGATCATGAAAGGCGTCGATCGGAAAATATTGCTGAGAATCGAAACCAAACCGTATAAGATACTGCGACCAGCAGAATTCTTGCGACCTAATGTGTAAAGTAGTAATCCTAGTAGTAGTCCTAGAACAAACACGATCAGCATAGATACGATCGTCATGAACAAGGTATCATTAATGGCTTCCTTCAAGGTATCCCACGACACCTGTTGGAAATTTAAGTATGTTTCTGAAAAGCTCTTATCCACGATGCAGCACCTCCACTTCAACTTGTTGACTTTCAATAAAGGCGATCGCTTCTTCAACCTTATCAGCATCACCTGTTACTTGAACGGTCAACGTGCCAAAGGAATTTCCCGTTGCTCGTTCGATATTGCCATAAACGATGCTGATATCAACTGGAAACTTACGAATCACTTGTGATACGACTGGTTCGTTGGCATTGTCTTCTAAGAAATGCAAGGTTGCTAATGTGCCGTTTGGATTTTCTTTAATAAATTCCTTCAATAAATCAGAAGGATCGGCTTTTGGTTCAAGATCCTGTTGGACGAAAATCTTGGTCACTTCCTGTTGTGGATGGCGGAAGACTTCGCGGACCGAACCTTCTTCTACGATTTTTCCTAACTCCATCACAGCGACCTTGTTGCAGATTTTGCGGATGACATTCATTTCGTGAGTAATTAATACGATCGTCAACCCAAGCTTCTGATTGATATTGGCTAACAACTCTAGTACTTCCTCGGTTGTTTGTGGGTCAAGTGCACTAGTTGCTTCGTCACAAAGTAGGATATCTGGATCATTGGCTAAGGCTCTTGCGATCCCGACCCGCTGCTTTTGTCCGCCAGATAATTGAGACGGATAGGCATCGCCTCTGCCATCAAGTCCAACTAAGCTTAATAGCTCTTCCGCTTTCTTGCGCCGTTGTTCTTTGGATACACCTGCTAATTCTAATGGTAATTGAATATTTTCAATGACTGTTCTTGACCATAGTAGATTGAAATGTTGGAAGATCATCCCAACTTTTTTGCGAAATGTTCTTAATGATGCGCCTTGCAGTTTGGCAACATCTTCACCGTTGACTAATACTTGTCCATCAGTCGGTGTCTCTAATCCGTTCAATAAACGAACCAATGTGCTCTTCCCAGCTCCTGAATAACCGACGATACCATAAACGTCTTTTTCTTCGATTGCCAAATTGATTCCATTGACTGCGTGGATCGGTCCAGTTTTGCCGGCAAAACTTTTCCCCACTTGATTTAACTCAATCAATGCCATGTTTCTTACACCCTTTCTCAATAACTGAATAGCTTATAGCTAGTTCAGATATGTAACTATTTTTCATTTCGCTTGTCATTGGACTAATCTGCGTCAATTTTGATGAAGCAGTTTGACAGCTATCTCGGAAGAATAGTAATCATTTTTCCAAACCCACGAAAAATGAATCTGATTCTCGCTTCGCATACGATTCCACTAATCACGCTGAAAGCGTGAAGTGGAACTCGCAAAAAAAGCCTCCGCCCTAAAATGTACCAATGTACACTTAGGACGAAAGCTTTGACTTCCGTGTTACCACCTAAAATTCGTTCTGACCTTGAGATCACAACCTCTGCCAGTACTTGCTTCATGCTTATACTGAGGTGCTGTAACGGGCACTCCCGTGATAGACTTAGCACCTGCTTCGTCCATCCTGCTCAAAGACCATTTTCCATCTCATTGCCATAACTCCTTTTCAGCATACCGGAGCTCTCTTTGTACTTTAATCAGATGTACTTTTCTTTTCATCGCTTTCTCATGTGTATGAAAGGATTATATCAGGCTGATTTTCTCCTGTCAAACAACAAGTGAAAATTTCTTTACAAGTTTTCAAACTCGTCTACATCGACCTCGCGTAATGACAAGATCCATGCATCCAATTCTTCTTTGACATTCAATGCTGCTGGATCAGCTACTACCTTTTCACTAACAGAAGAAACGACACCAGTTAACGGGCTTTTGAATTCCTGTACCGCTTTTTCTGCTTCAATCTCTAGTAAGGGGTCTCCTGCTTTAACGGTTTGACCGATTTTCGGTAATGAGATAAAAGTAACCTCGCCTAGTGTCTCTGCCATATCGGATGTTAACCCCATGCAGAAGTCTTTGTCATTGTGTAAGATCCATAATCCATCAGTTTTTTTCAAGTAACTCATTTATTTGAACGTCCTTTCGTAAGTAGTATCTTTAAATCCATTTAATAAAAATTGATCATTTTTAATCAGTAATGGGCGCTTCACCAGCATCCCGTCACTTGCTAGTAGTTCACTCGCTTCTTTCACAGATAAATCAGCCATCTTATCTTTCAAGCCTAGTTCACGATATTTCATGCCGCTGGTGTTGAAAAATTTGCGAACTGGCTGTTCACTACCCGTTATCCATTTTTCAAACGTATCCGCTGAAGGCGTATCCTGAACCAAGTCGATTGTTTCAAAATCCACACCAGCCTGGTCTAACCAAGCTTTGGCTTTGCGACAGGTTGAACATTTCGGGTACCAATAAAATTTAAGCACTACGTGTCCTCCTAATAGGTTGTTTGTCTGCACTTTGATAACGCATAGATAAAATTAATCCGATCCCGATCATATTCCCTAAAATCGATGATCCCCCTTGACTGATAAAAGGCAGTGGAATCCCTGTTAATGGCAAAAGACCGATATTCGCTCCGATATTTTCAAAGACATGGAAGAGCATCATCATTACAATCCCTGATGCGATGTAAGCATAGAACTCATTATTCATGTCAAAGCATAACCGAATCATCCGATAAATCAAAATGAAATAAATCAAGATGACAAAAGCGCCACCGACGAATCCAAAGTTTTCTCCAATTACCGTAAAAATCATATCCGATTCACGGACAGGTACATAAACATTGCTGACATTGTAGCCTGTTCCAAACACTCCGCCAGAACCGATCGCCATTAAGGCATGGGCCAATTGAAAACTCTTTCCTTGAGGATCATGAAAAGGCTCTAGCCAAGAGTCAATCCGAGCAAATTGATAATTTTTGAAACCGATGTTTGTGAGGATATCTCGTCCCGAATCAGTCGTGACTAGAAAGATCAGGGTGCCACCTAAAACAATTGCCAGAATAATAGTTGGGACTAATATCAACCATGAAATTCCAGATATTAGGAACATTCCTGCGAAAATGGCAAGAAATACCAACATCGTACCAAAATCTTCCTGTGCCAAGACCAAAACTAAAACCGGAATCGTGACTAACATCATTTTACCGATTAAAAATGCATCGGTTTTAAGTGTTCGGACTTTATTCATCACATTGTGCTTGGTAATAATCAATGCCATCATCAAAATATACGCAATCTTCATCAATTCTGAAGGCTGAAAGGTCAGGGTTCCAAATTTGAACCAGTTTTTCGATCCCGTTGAAGCCTCGAGAGCTGGATCGTAATATTTCAGTAATGCCAGCATAACCGCTAAACCGATGACATACAAAAATGGGGTCAAACGCCACAAAAGCTTTGCATCAAAATGTATGATAATTACAACAGCTAATGCGCCAACCACATACCAAACAGCTTGCATCGCCAAACCGCGAAAAACATTCGGATTTCTGGGATCATGTGTCAGAGCGACATATAGAGCAAGCATCCCGATTAAGCATAATATAAAAACAGGTAAAATAACGCCGTAATCAATCCGGCTATCATTGTTATTCTTTTTTAATCTATCCATTGTTCATCTCTTTTCCACCAGTATACTCGCTTTATTATAGACGCTTCTTTGCTTAAAGAAAAGCAAGCATCGCTGACTTTGTAAAATCTTTATTCTTCTAGTTGATCATGCTGCAAATAATAAATGAGACCCCAAAGGCCCAACTGTAAAAGGCTGAACATCAAGACAAACTGCAATTTTCCCGCATTCCAATTACCAATCAATAAACTCAAAACCTTTAGCGGATGAACCACTAATTCGATCGAATGGACCCGATCAAATCGTCCGATATAGATTGCGATACTAGAAAGGAACGATAATGCAGCGAAGCCAGCAATTTTCTGAGACGCCTGCAACTTAACCGCTAAAAACAATTTAAAAACCTGCGACATGCCAACAAACACCATGATTAACGCTGGTAGCAGTAACAATAAATACGACCACCACGAGCTGCTATCATTTAAAAAATGTCCGCCAGGCTGATACACATCTAAACTAGCAAAATGAAATAAATCAGTCATTAAATAAGGAACATTCGGGAAAAACAATAACCACAGCGGCGCAAAAATCCAACGCCAGTTCCTTTTTACTTTCAAGAATAGCCGTGCAAAAACCAGCGGCAGCCACGCCAAAAAAACATTCAACGCCATAAAGGAAAAGGTTTCCTGACAAAAATACATGAATAAAATATAAATCCAAACACTAAGATGGAACGCATAGACTTTCTTCATATTTCTCCCTCAAAAAATACTAATGATCTGTTGGTACACTATTCTTTCATTCAGACAATCTCCGCCCAAAACGCAAAAAAATGTAAAGTAAAGCCCGTCACCATCGAAGGATTAACCTTGATATGACGGGCTTTTTCAAGTAGTGCCAGCTGCAGGATTCGAACCTGTGACCTACGCGTTACGAGTGCGTTGCTCTACCAACTGAGCTAAGCTGGCGTTTAGTACAAATGAAATTATAGAAAACTTCTGGGAAAAAGTAAAGTAAGATTCTTCTCAAAAAGCGATTACATGAAAAAATCTTGAAAATATGCTAAAATTAAGTATGTAATAAAAGGGGGCGTTCAAAACAGATGGCTACATTTGGCAAAATAGAGACGCAAGTTGATCCTTCCGAAGCTGGGAAAAAGTTTCCCGTTAAGACACACGTCATGTTCACTATTCGCGGCAAATCCCAAACCGGGGTGGTCGCTAAACAATTGAAAAACGCAGCAGTCATTGAAATTGATGAGAAGCAAGACAACGAAGAGTTGATTAATCATTCCAATGGCGTTGTCGTCATCAATTATAAACAAATGAAGAAGATTTAGTTTTTTACGAAAAAGAAGGTGTGCCAGAAAAATGGCACACCTTCTTTTATTTGATTATTTAGTTCCGAATAAACGGTCACCAGCATCGCCCAAGCCTGGAACGATGTAACCTAATTCGTTCAGCTGTTCATCTAAGGCAGCAGTATAAATATCAACATCTGGATGCGCTTCTTGTAAAGCTTTCACGCCTTCAGGTGCAGCGACTAGACAAACAAATTTCATGTTTGAGGCACCGCGTTTCTTCAATGAATCGATCGCCATGATTGCTGAACCGCCAGTAGCTAACATTGGATCAACAATGAATAATTGACGGCTGTCAATATCTTCTGGCATTTTGAAGAAATATTCATGTGGTTCCAAGGTTTCTTCATCACGGAACATACCGATATGACCAACCTTAGCAGCCGGGATCAATTCCAAAATACCATCTACCATGCCGATACCCGCACGCAGGATCGGTACGATCGCAACTTTTTTCCCTGACAATGTTTTTTGCGTAGACACGGTAATTGGTGTTTCAATCTCAATATCTTCTAGCGGCATATCGCGAGAAACTTCATACGCCATCAACATCGCAATCTCATTGACTACTTCACGGAAAACTTTCGTTCCACAGTTTTTATCACGAATAATCGTTAATTTGTGTTGGATCAATGGATGATCAATTACTTGAAACTTGCCCATAATAAATTGCTCCTTACTGATTTTGAAGTATTCATTTTCCTCAAAGAAAAATGAAGTGGATTTTCATGCTGTCTCTTTTCTAATTAACTACAGAAAAACCGACATTCTTACTTTGCATTTCTATTAATTATAAGACAACTACTAGCAGAAAACTAGTCTTAATGTGACTGAATTGGATGAGAATCTGTTAATGCTAATACCGCTTGACGGATTTCAGCCAGCTTCTCTTCATCACCGTTTGAACGCAGGGTCTCAATGATCAATTCGGCTACTTCTTTCGCATCTTCTTCTAGGAATCCGCGACTTGTGATTGCCGGTGTACCGATCCGAACACCACTGGTTTCTTTGAAGCTTTTTGATTCAAACGGAATCGAATTTTTATTGACTGTGATATGCACGCTGTCCAGCAATTCTTCTGCTTCACGACCAGTGATATCAAAACCAGTTACTTCAATTAACAGCAGATGGTTATCCGTAGCACCAGAGATCACCCTTGTTTCTGGCGCTTGATTGAATACTTTGACCATTGCTTGGGCATTTTTCAACACTTGCTCACTGTAATCCTTGAACTCTGGAGCCAGTGCTTCTTTGAATGCAACAGCTTTAGCCGCCACGACGTGTTCCAATGGTCCGCCTTGCAAACCAGGGAATACCGCACTGTTGATCTTTTTAACCAACTCCGCATCGTTGGTCAGGATCAAGCCGCCGCGCGGTCCGCGTAAGGTTTTATGTGTCGTTGAAGTCACGACATCCGCATAAGGTACTGGGTTAGGATGTAAACCAGTGGCTACTAGTCCCGCGATATGAGCCATATCCACCATGAGTTTTGCGCCGACCTCGTCAGCGATTTCACGGAAGCGGGCAAAATCGAGCGTACGACTATACGCACTTGCACCTGCCACGATTAATTTCGGTTGATGTTTCCGCGCTAAAATACGAACGACTTCATAGTCGATCGTTTCTGTATGAGGATCCACGCCATAGCTGACAAAATTGTACAGCTTGCCGCTGACATTCACCGGTGAACCATGAGTCAAGTGGCCGCCTGCTGAAAGATCCATTCCTAAAACAGTATCGCCAGGCTGAATCAATGAGAAATAGGCTGCTTGATTCGCTTGTGAACCAGAATGTGCCTGTACATTCGCAAATTTTGCATCAAATAATTCCTTTGCACGATCGATTGCTAGATTCTCAACGATATCGACAAATTCACAACCACCATAATAACGTCGGCCGGGATATCCTTCCGCGTATTTATTTGTTAAGACGCTCCCTTGTGCCATGCGCACTGCTTCTGACACGATGTTTTCTGAGGCAATCAACTCGATATTCTGTTCTTGACGCTCCGCCTCTTGTTCAATTGCTCCCCATAGTTCGGGATCTAGTGCTTTGTAATCCATCCCAACGCCACCTTTCGATTTTTCTGACTTAAGTATACGAAAGATTCAACAGATAATCGAATCTTTTGTCTATTTTTTTGTAAAATATTTTTGGGCTGCGGCTTTCTTCAGACGATTCATATAAGCCAAGCCTAAATGATCCTCCGGAAAAACTTCTGCAAAGATAATGTCCGTTCTGTTCGCTTCATCTAATGCCCGCAAGCCGCCGAATAATCCTCGAGTCGCCGCTTCAATCGAATTATCTTCAAAAACAAAACGATCCGCTGATTGGTATTGATCAGCAATTTTGGGTGTTGCCAACAAACCAACCTTTTTGTCGTTTGCTTCAGCCCACTCTAAGGCCTCCTCCCAATCACCAGCCTTGATCATCAACACCTGTGTGTCAGGTGAGTAATGCTTGTATTTCATCCCGGGCGCTTTTGGTGTCTCACTCTCTTTGACTAAATGCTTGTCTAATGGAACTTCGATCCCTAAGACTTCCTCTAATTTTTCCTTCGTCACTGCACCAGGACGTAAAATCGTCGGTATCTCTCCACTTAAATCCAAGACCGTCGACTCCACACCAATCTCTGTTGCACCATCATCTAAAATGCCAGCAATCTTGCCTTTTAAATCGTGATAAACATGCATCGCTGTTGTCGGACTTGGTTTGCCAGAGGTGTTCGCGCTAGGTCCGACCAGCGGTGCACCCGTTTCTTCAATTAAAGATAATGTTTTTTTATTATCTGGCATTCGAAAGGCCGCTGTGGATAAACCACCGGTCACAACTGGGCTCAAGCTACCTGATTTGATCGAAAAGATCAACGTTAGGGGTCCGGGCCAAAAATTTTTAATGATTTTTTCCGTCAATGGATGATAGCTTTCCACAAAGTTTTTGGTCATGGAAAAGTCCGCCACATGAACGATCAAGGGGTTGTCACTGGGACGCCCTTTGACCGCAAAAACCTGCTTCACTGATTCCGGCAAAAGCGCATTAGCGCCCAATCCGTAGACGGTCTCCGTGGGAAATGCCACCAATTCTCCTTGGCGTAATAACGCCGCCGCCTGTTTTATTTGATCCGATTGAAAAACAATTGTTTCCACAGCTTCTCCACAGCTCCTTTTCTTTCACTTTCTTGATTTATTAACTTTCTTTCTCGACTTATCCCCGTGCTGTGGATAATACGATTGTCAAGTGTGTATAACCATGTTGATAACTTTTCGAGTGATCGAACATTGCTACACCAGTGTTTTTTTATTATTTTTCACGCTAAAAATAATTTCAGCGGACGATGACCATTCGATCATTTCCTGACATGTCCTGATGAATCGTGACGCTTTTCTCAGTGAAGGTCGTTTGAAAGATTTCTTGCACGACTTGTCCCTGCCGAAATCCAATTTCCAAGAAAATCATCCCTTCTGGCTGCAGCAAATCACGACTCTCTGCCGCGATCTGCTGGTAAATGGCTAGGCCTTCATTCTCAGCAAAAAGCGCCAGCTTCGGTTCGTAGGTTCTGACGCTCTCGTCCATTAAATCCCACTCGCTTTGGCTGATGTATGGCGGATTACTAATGATGATGTCTTGCTTCTCCGTCACCGCTGATAAAACATCGCTTTTTTTGAAGCAAATCTCCGCCTGCAGCTTCTTCGCATTTTCTTCAGCGATTTTCAGCGCTTCTTCAGAAATATCGAGAGCCGTCACTTGCCATGCTGGACGCGCCAGCTTCAAACTGACGGCGATTGCGCCTGTTCCCGTCCCGATATCGACAACTTTTTTTGCTGCATCATCATTCATAGACAAACACAGTGCGACTAACTCCTCTGTCTCTGGACGCGGAATCAGCGTATTCTCTGTTACTTTGAAACGATGTTCAAAGAAATATTCATAGCCTAATAAATATTGCGGCGGAATATTTTCCATCAAACTAGCTAAGTCCTTTTCTATCAGTGCTTCGTCTGCGGGAGATATTTCCTCACGCATATGCAGTAACCACTGAGTTTTATCCCAATTCTTGCGGGCCAGAAAAAGATACTCGATCGCATAACCTTCTTTACCAGCCGTTTCTAAAAAAGAAGAAGCCCTCGACAGGACTTCTACATAAGTTTTAGCCATTTTGCATCTCTTCCAATTTTTGGGTTTGATCATACATAATCAAGGCATCAATAATCTCATCCAGCTTACCTGCTAGGATCTGATCTAGTTTTTGGATCGTTAAACCGATACGATGATCCGTCACACGATTTTGTGGGAAGTTGTAAGTACGAATACGTTCGGAACGATCCCCGGTACCAACAGCCGATTTACGACTTGCATCGTATTCGCTTTGTGCTTCCTGTGAAATTTTATCGTACACACGGGCACGTAAGATTTTCATCGCTTTTTCCCGGTTTTTGATCTGAGAACGTTCATCCTGCATCGCCACCACGATACCGGTTGGGATATGGGTCAAACGAACGGCAGAAGCTGTCTTGTTGACATGCTGTCCGCCAGCACCAGATGCATGATAGATATCTGTCCGAATATCGTTGTCCGCGATGTCGATCTCTACTTCTTCCGCTTCCGGCATAACCACGACTGTCGCTGTCGAAGTATGGATCCGACCTTGCGATTCCGTTGATGGAACGCGTTGCACGCGGTGTGCGCCACTTTCATATTTTAGTTTAGAGAAGACATTGTCGCCAGTGATCATCATGATCACTTCTTTGTAACCACCGATGCCAGTGACACTGGCTTCCATTACTTCTGTCTTCCAGCCTTGACTCTCGGCATATTTTTGATACATATTGAAAAGATCGCCGGCAAATAAAGCCGCTTCGTCTCCTCCTGCTGCGCCACGGATCTCCATGATGATATTTTTATCATCGTTAGGATCTTTCGGTAATAGCAAAATCTTGATCTCTTCTTCTAAAGCTTCTTTTTCTTTTTTTAGATCCGACAATTCCTCTTTGGCCATTTCAGCCATATCAGCATCTAAATTTTCACCTAATAATTCTTCTGTGTCACTAATCCCGTCTACCACTTTTTTGTAACGGCGATACGTTTCGACTGTGCCGCGGGTATTGGCTTCTTCTTTTGACAGCTGCATGAAGCGTTGAGTGTCGCTGATGACTTCTGGGTCGCTCAGTAATTCGCCAAGCTCTTCATATCGATCTTCGATTGCTTGCAGTTGATCGTACATGGATTAACTCTCCTCCTAATTCAATTTAAAGTATTTATTTTTCCCAGGAAAAATAAGTTTGATTTTCATCACGTATATCATTCCACTAGACTTCTGAATAATTTGATTCTGCGAAAAGTGGAACTGACATCCTAATTCACTTTAAAGTAACTATTCTTCAACATGTCTACCAAACCGCTAGAGGTCTGGCACATGATTCACTTCAATTTCAGGGTGCAAATAATGTTTACGGCAAACTGGGTAATAGGCTTCGTTGCCGCCAATTTGCACTTGATCGCCTTCATAGACCGGACGACCATCGATATAATGCAGATTCATTGTCGCCTTTTTGTGACAGAACCAGCAAATCGTTTTTAATTCCTCTAATTTATCTGCATAAAGCAGTAAATATTTTGAGCCCTCAAACATCTCGTTGCGGAAATCATTTTTTAAGCCGAAAGCCATTACTGGAATGTCTAACTCATCAACTACCTGCGCTAATTGCACCACATGTTCTTTTGACAAAAACTGAGATTCATCGATTAATACACAATAAGGTTTGTAATCAAGATTTTTGATAAATTCAAAAACATTGGTATCCGAAAATATCGGTACCGCAGGACGGCTCAATCCGATCCGGCTGGAGATCGTTCCCACGCCTTCACGAGTATCTAGCCCGCTGGTCATCAATACTACCGGTTTGTTTTGTTCCTCGTAATTATGAGCGACTTTCAATATCTCGATCGTCTTGCCGCTGTTCATTGCACCATATTTAAAAAAAAGCTGAGCCATTCTTGTCACCTTTCTCGTTTGTTCCTATCGTATTATAGCGGAAAAGCACAATTATTTACAGTAATAATTTTCATCGCTTGATCATCTTAGAAGAAACATCGACTAATTTCAATAAATCCAAAGGTTATCTTTTTAAGAAAATAAGCCTTCAATGCTATACTTTTAAGTGTAATTTTATTTAACTACTTATTTTTCCTAGGAGGCTTTTTTATGGAACAACCGGTCAAAAAGAAACGCAGTTTTCCTTCCGCTTACACAGTTATTATCATTGTACTGATTATGGTTCAAGCTCTGACATTTTTTATTCCTTCAGGTAAGTACAGTACCCTGACGTATGATAGCGGAAAAGATCAATTCGCCATCACCAATGCACGTGATAAAACGATCATGGAACCGGCGACACAAGAAACGTTGGATAAATATGATATTCACATCAAAGTCGGCAAATTCCGCGATGGCACCATCTATCGCCCAGCCGCAATTCCTAATTCTTATGAACAAATCAAAAAACCAAAACGCGGCATCACTGGTACCATTACTCAATTTCTCAAGGCACAGGTCCAAGGAATCTCCGATAGTGTCGATATCATCATCTTTATTCTGATACTCGGCGGCGTTATTGGAGTCGTCAATGCGACTGGCGCGATGGATGCAGGGATGATGCGTTTGTCCGAGAAACTGAAGGGTAAACAAAAATGGCTGATTGTTATCGTCACAACCTTGATCGCTCTAGGCGGAACGACATTTGGTCTGGCAGAGGAAACAATCGCCTTTTATCCGATCCTGATCCCTATCTTTTTACTAGCAGGCTACGATACACTGACGGCCGTCGCCTCCATTTATCTGGGAACCGCGATCGGAACCATGAGTTCTACCATCAATCCTTTTTCAACAGTAATTGCCTCCAATGCAGCGGGTATTACCTTCACCGATGGCATGCCGCTGCGGATACTAATGTGGATCGCTGCTGTAGGATTATCGATTATTTATACTATGCGTTACGCGGAAAAAGTTCGGTTGAATCCCGCTTCATCATTGGTCGCTGACCAAGCAGAAACTGACCGGAAGCGGTTCTTAGGCGATCAGTTTCTCAGCAAAGTTTCGACCTTCACTAAGCGACAAAAACTCACCCTGCTTATTTTTGCTGTAGGCTTTGTCGTGATGATTTACGGTGTGCAGCAGTTGGGCTGGTATTTCACTGAGATCGCCGTCGTATTCTTAGGGGTAGCTTATGTATTAGCCCTTATCACCGGTTTAGGCGAGAAGAAATTCTTGGACAGTTTTGTATCTGGTGCCGCTGAATTGTTAGGTGTTGCTTTGACTGTCGGATTAGCGCGTTCCGTCGGTATTGTGATGGAGAATAGCTTCATCAGCGATACCATTATGAACTTCTTTAGTAACGCGATCAGCGGCATGAACAATGTGATTTTCATCTGGTTTATGTTCTTAGTCTATATCGTCTTAGGCTTCTTCATCCAATCCTCCTCTGGTTTGGCGGTACTCTCGATGCCGATCATGGCACCGTTGGCCGATGTGGTCGGTATTGATCGTGCGATGATCGTCGATGCTTACAACTGGGGACAAGGCTTGATCGGGCTGGTTGCACCGACTGGTCTAATCTTGGTTTCTCTAGCCGTTGTTAATATTGGTTTTGACAAGTGGATGAAATTTGTCACCAAGCTCTTAGTCATGACGATCGGACTGATCCTCGTCTTCCTCGCTATAGGCGTCTTGATCTAAAAAAATTGATGACACAAAAAGTACCTGAAAAAAATT
>NZ_JCAFYN010000029.1:0-51294 GCF_059374735.1 Enterococcus sp. GPZ-007
AAAATGCAAGCAGCGATTCTTTACAAACCAAGTGATCTACGGGTCGAAACGACCGAGTTCAACGATCAGATCAATCCAGACGAAGTGATCATCAAAATCAGTCACACTGGTATTTGCGGCTCTGATCTTGATCGAGTTTTAAAAACAGGTACCTATACATTCCCTACGATTCCCGGGCATGAATTTTCCGGTGAAATCGAGAAAATCGGCGAAAACGGTACTCTATCCATTGGTGACCCAGTTGTAGTCGCGCCAATACAGCCGTGCTTTACTTGCGAACATTGCCAGCAGGGAAATTACGGTCAATGCTTGAATTACAAATTCATGGGTTCTCGCAATGATGGTGCTTTTGCCCAATACTTAAAAGTACCATTGAAAAATGTAATTCCATTTCCTAAACATGTGCCATTGAAATATGGCGCATTGATCGAGCCAGCTGCGGTTACTTTACACGGCTTGAATCGGATCAAGATCAAGGCTGGTGATACAGTTGCAGTCTTAGGATGTGGCACGATCGGGCTTTTCGCCATCCGCTTATCCAAACTTCTAGGCGCAACACGCATAATTGCTGTTGATCTGGCAGAAGAAAAGTTGGAGACTGCTAAGAAACTGGGCGCGACGATCTTGATCAACAGCGCCAAGACCAACGCGACAGAAAAAATCAATGAGTTGACTGGTGGCGTGCAAATAGCGATTGAAACAGCTGGTGTTCCCTTCACCCAGATCCAAACAGCCGAGATCACTCGTGATCATGGCAAAATATTACTTTTAGGTACAGCGCATAAAGACGTGACCTTCCCAGCAGCGACTTTCGAGCGAATCATTCGCGGCGAGATCACAATGACTGGTTCATGGAATTCCTACTCTGCCCCCTTCCCTGGGCAAGAATGGCAGACGATCATTGATTTCATCGGCAATGGTTCCTTGGATATGAATGAGTTCATTACCCACACCATCTCATTGGATGAATTGCCAAAAACGATCCAACAAATGGCGGATCGGGAAATCTCTTTTAATAAAGTTCTCGTTGACTTAAGTCTATAAAAAACCTCGAATGATCGTCATTTTCTGATCATTCGAGGTTTTTTGCTAGTTTTTGACGATTCCCAGATCGATCATTGATTGAGCTGTTGCAATGATCGCTTCTCGAGCCGAACGAGGCTGCCAACCCAATAATTCTTTGGCTTTTTGATTGCTTGTTCCCGCATATTTGCCGGTCAAGGAGGCTAACATCCGTAATTTTGGATCAGCAACCGCTGCGGCCTTTAAGACTGCATTTGGGATTTTCTTCGTTGGTAATTTTGACGCATAGTCTGGAAAGACCTCGCGTAAAATATTGGCGACTTCCAGCATCGAAAGCGTTTCTCCAGTAGTCGCTAAGAAGCGCTCACCAGCAGCTTTAGGTGAAGTCATTGCTAATAAATGCAGGCTAGCAACATCGCGAACATCCACATAACCAGAATCAACATTCGGTACTGCTTTGACCTCGCCATCTAACAGCTGTTGAATTTGAATATTGGAGTGAGAATAATCCGAAGTTAAGATCGGACCCATTACAGCAACGGGATTGACCGTCGCCAACTCCAGTCCATTTCCTTCTTCCTCGATAAATTTCCACGCTGCTCGTTCAGATAAGGTTTTTGATTTTTGGTAAGGAAAGATATTTTTCGCAGCTAGATTCGACCAATCTTCTTCCGTATAGGGCGTCGTACGATTTTCATGTCCGGCAAAGATCGCGCCATATGCTGAAGTTAGAACGAACCGTTTTACCTTTGCATCGCGTGCTGCTTTCAACACGTATAATACACCATTGACTGCTGGATCAATCATTTCTCTTTCATCTTTAAAGTTCAGCTTCGGTGTTGGTGAAGCCGGGTGAATGACATACGTCACCTCCTCCATCGCTTTATCCCAGTTATTCTCGCTGGATAAATCTGTTTCAATAAAAGAAAGATCAGCAAGATTTTCAATGCCGCCTGCACGAACGATTTTCTTCACTCGATCGATTTTTTCTAGAGAACGAACCGTTGCCCGAACCGCATAACCTTGTTCTAATAATTGAATGATGATATTTGATGCGATATATCCGCTGCCGCCTGTTACTAAAATCAATTCTTTTTTCATGATAAATCCCTCTTTTTCTATCGTTACACTTGTAACGTTTGTGAGGTTATATTAGAATAGACCCACATAGAATACAAGAGGTGCGCACGCATCTGTGACAGAAAGGAAAATCTGTAATGGCAGCTACTGATCATTCGCAAGCAATCAAACAAGATTCGAAGGATTATCTGACGACCGCTTTGTTGCAGCTATTAGAAAAAAATACATATTCCAGCATCAACGTTTCACAAGTCGTTCGTCGAGCCGGTGTCAGCCGGATGGCCTTTTATCGCAATTTTGATAGTCTTGATGACGTTTTATTCGACCATTTTTCAGCCATCATCAGTGAACGTTTCGCGGACATCATCCTGTATATTCCACCAGCCGAAAAACTGAAATCACTAGAAGCTTTCTTCAAGGATTTCGCAAAGGAACTTGAAATGAGTGTCTCACAGGGCTATGAACCAATCATTCGTCAGGTCTTCAATGAGAACATGCAAAGCTTTTATAATAGCCTGCCGCTCTTCGATGACATCAAAGAACCACAAAAGCGCTACTATATCAAATTTATGAGTGACGGCGTCTATAGTATATGGCGTGAATGGCTGATCAGTGATCAAAAGGAATCACTGGATATGATTCATCAATTACTGGCGACGCTGCAAAATTCAACATTGGAGGTACTAAAAAATCAGCAAGCGAATTAACTCGCTTGCTGATTACTTTTTGTTTTCGCTCGGTGGTAAAACACCAAGCACAATAGACTAAAAATCAGTACTAGGATCCCCGAGATCAAAAACCATCTGGCGATTCCAACTTTTTCTGACATGGGTCCCGCTACTAATAAACCAATCGGCATCGCGGCGGACATAACACTGCCAAACAATGAAAAGACCCGACCCAGTTTTTCAGGTGCGACGGTTTCCTGCAGATAGGATGTAAAAGGAATATTATACAGATTCCCAACACCACCCATCAGCATACAGAAAAAGACAAACATCCAATAGCCAATCATACTCGCTGGAGCCAAGCCGCTGCCGATAAAGGTAATCGCTAAACCGACATTGGATAACTGAGCAGCTAATAATTTTTCCCGCCATTCTTTCTTCATCCCTATCAGGAAGGCGCTGATCATCATCCCTGCCGCATAACAGAATTCCACTATACTAGCAAAGCCAGCAGATAATTCAAAATGCACATTCGTCATTAACGGAAACAAAATTCCCAATGGCAGATAAAAGATCATAATGAAAAAGGAAAAGACCATCACTACCAGCATGGGTGGATCGTTTTTGAAAACACTGAATCCGTCTTTTAACTCTGCCAAATAATGCTGCATGCTTTCTTCACTGCGTGGAACATCAGGCACTTCGACAATCCATAAAGTCAGACAAGCCGCAAGCGCACCAAACAAATCGGTCAATAAAATCAGCCAGATCGGCATCGCCGCAAACATCGCCGCCCCTAATACTGGTCCCAGCATATATGCACCAGATTGCAAAAATTGATTCCAGCTATTGGCTTTGACCAGCTCTTCTTCCGGTACTAATAACGGAACGATTGCTTGGATCGAAGGGGTATGGAACACATTTGCTAAGGATCGCAAGAACAACACCGCGATCACAACGAAATAGCCGGGACTTCCAACTAGGAACCAAACTGATAAGCCCAGTGCTACTAATCCCATAAATAAATCAGCAAAAATCACGACATACTTTCGTTTCAGCCGATCTAGCCATACACCAACAAATGGTCCTAAGATCATTTGCGGCAAGTAAGAAGATAGTCCAGCCAATGACAACATGATGGCTGATTTCGATTCGTTGGTCAGCCACCAAATCAAGGCAAACTGAACGGCGGAACTGCCAATCAAAGAGACCGTCTGTCCAGATAAAATCGTTAAATATTTTTTTCTCCACTGTTGTTTTTCCATAATTGCTCCTTTGTTTGTCGTTTGAACAAACAAGAAGTTCGTCAAACGTGATTTATTTGGCGAATCGTTCAATTCTCAAACGCATAGAAGCGCACATAAAAATCCCTCCTTAATAGACTCAAATCATAAATCTGATACCGTTTTATTTGATTAAACCTAATTCAACCTTCCACGTCAACAGTCGTTCAACAGAATGATTAAGTTGTTCTTCGCTATATTCACCTTTTTTAATCGCATCCAAAATATATGGAATCTGAGTACGATAACTGGAAGATAAAATCATATCATTTCCTGCCTGTAGCGCCTGCAACCCAGCTTCTTCTTGAGAGATAAAGTTAGCAAGCCCAGCCATATCCATATCATCTGTCATGATCACACCTGTGAAGCCCAACTCGTTGCGAATCAACTCATGCACCGGTTTTGAGATTGATGCTGGCCGATTGGCATCAATGGCTTTAACGATGTTGTGAGAGACCATGATACTGTCTACTCCGGCTTTAATTCCAGCTTTAAAGGGCAAGAAATCATTTTTCCGCAATTCATCCAGCGGACGATCATCTGTCACAATCTCCACATGAGAGTCGCGATTATTGCCGTAGCCAGGAAAATGCTTGATCGTTGAGCCCAGCTTTTGCTTCTTCATTTCCTCGACACTTAGTTTGACATAATGACTGGTACCTGCCGCATCCATGCCGATCGTTCGGTCATAGATGAAGGATTCCGGATCTGTCGATACATCGGCGTCAGGAAACATTCCCAGCTGAATACCTAATTCGCCAAATACCCGTGCTTTACGATCGATTTCCTGCGTAATGCCATCCCAACCGTTTTTCTTATACAACGCTTGCGGGCTTTCGAAGGCTGGTGAAACAATTTGATTTCTGCTCAAACGACTCACCGTACCGCCTTCTTCATCAGAACCGATAAACATTGGCGTCTTACTGTTAGCTTGATAATCCGCAATCACCTGCTTCACTTCCGCTTGACCTTTGCCTTCCATATCACGATCAAATAGCAAATACCCACCTAGATGGAAGTTTTGAATATCTGCTATTTGGTTTTGCTCAGGCACACGAGCCATGAATAACTGCCCAACTTTTTCTTCTACTGTCATTTTTTCTATCGTTTGATCAACTTTTTCTTTCACAGTCATTTTTTCTTTATTTACTTTTGTCTTTTCTGTGGTCTGTTTTGCCGACTCAGTAGATCTAGTAGAATCCTTCGTGTCAGAAGTTTGCTTGTCAGAATTTCCACAAGCAGCAAGCACGAAGACCGCTGAAAGAATCATCAAACTCATTACTATGCTCTTTTTCACTTTAAAAATGCTCCTTATTCGTTTTAATGAATTAATTTTTTCAAGAAAAAATTAGTTTGATTCGAATGCCGTATATCATTCAATTCACCTGTTAAAGCAGGAAGTAGGACTGACAAAGCATAAAGAAGAACTGGCAAAGTTGAATTGACATCCTTAATTCGAATTGTCAGAACTCGATATCTTTGATACTTACGGTTCATTTTAGCACAGCTTATGAAAAGAAAGCGTCGTTTCGATTTTTTCCATAAAAAAATGCTGAGAAAAAGTATCTTCACTTTTCCCCAACATTATACTTACTTATTTTGCAGAGCGGCATTTGTGCGAACGCGATAGCCTTTGCCCCAGATTGTTTGTATCACTTCTTTGTCAACCGCGAAAATTTCCAGCTTCAGCTTGATATTTTTAACTAGAGATGAAAGCTGAGCCAAACGAGATTGAGAGACATTTCCCCATAACGTCATACATAATTCGTCACGAGAGACGATTTCCCCCGAGCAGCTACGCAATTTTTCTAAGACCTGTAGTTCGAGTGAAGATAGATTGACTAGTGTCAGCGCTGAAAAACTCTTATCTTCTTCTACAACAACAAGTGGTTTCTCTTCAACCATTGGTTTGAATGATCTTTGATGCTGCTGCGTCGTAACTTCTGCTAGTTTTTCCCGTAACAGTTCCACCGAATCGCTATTTTGAACAGCACCACTCAATCCTAGTTTTTTTAAACTTGCTCGTTCTTCTTCACCCAGATAATGATCGACCTCACGCAGAATGCTTTGACCACGTTCCGTCAGACCTGGCAGCATCAATTCCATCTCATAACTTGAGATTGTTTCACCTATGACAATAATAGGAAAATGATTGACTAGTTTAGGAATGTGTCCTGTCACTTGAATCTCGTTCAAGATACTGGTAGAACAAAACACTTCATAATTTAAATGTTGTAATTTCTTGGTTATTATCTCTTCTGCTAAGATATTTTTTGTCAAAACTAGAACTCGAATCATCCATATGCCCTCATTTTCTCCTCAATAATACTTATGATTAAAATATAACTTAAATTTAAGCAGATAAAAGGTCTTTTTTTAGATGATACTGAATAAAATTATGAACATTCCTAACTATTTTGCTTTTTTAAATATTTAGTTAAAAAAACCGTGATTTTCATCACGGTTTAGGCTGTTACCTTATTTAATTCTTTCTCATGTTTAACTGCTTTTTCAAAGATTGGCAAGTTGAATTGTTTATATAAAGCCCCTGCTACAAAATAAGCAATGTTGAAATCAACTAAACTGTGAACCAATCCTCCGATTCCCATCAGAATAAATACCGTATAAATATATCCTTGTGAATAGAAGGTATCCGGCATATTTCCCATAAAGTAAAAAACGGATACGACGATCATTTCTGCAACTGAATGAATAATACCGATAATAACGTTAAATAGTTGGAAACGACCATTTGCTAAAGTAAATTTTCCGCCTTTTAAGACAAGTTCTGGATGCTTTTGCAGATAATTTGCTCCGATCACTGCAAAAATCAAATGAGAAAATGCGCGCAAAGCAATAATTGGTGTCGTCGAGATAAAGAAGCCAAATGTTGTTCCTAAAACGACTGCGATCGCTACTACTGGTGAGAAGAACATCGCAATAAACACTGGGACGTGACTCGCTAGCGTAAATGATGCTGGTCCGATCACGATTTTGGGCATAACCATTGGAATCAAAATCCCTAGTCCAATCAGTAATGCCGAAATCGTCAAATTTCTAATTGAATGATTTTTCATTTTATCCTCCTCGATATGTCAAGACACTTAATTCGCTCTTTAGTTTATTCTATACGCGACAAAGTGTCAAGACAGTTGACGTGAGAATTTTTTGAAAAGTTTCACTATTTTTCAATTAGTGCCAAATGAGCATCACGTTCCTTAGTTGTTAAGTGGTGTTTCTTAACGTAACGATTTTTGGGATGCTGTGCGCAAGCAATTGAACAAGCCCCTAAATATTTTTCTTCATTTTCCTCGGAAACGAGTATTTGCCGGTTGCATTCTGGATTGCTGCAATTGATATAACGTTCGCAGGGTGTTCCGTCAAACCATTCCTTGCCGATGACCTGCTTATCGACTTGATTGATCTCCACACTAATCCGTTCATCAAAAACATACATCTTCCCATCCCATAGTTCTCCGCGTGTTGCCTCATCCTTACCGTAAGCCGCGATCCCACCATGAAGCTGAGCGACATCTTCAAATCCTTCACGTAATAACCAACCAGAAAATTTTTCACAGCGAATCCCGCCGGTACAGTAGGTGACGATTTTTTTGTCCATAAATTTTTCTTTGTTTTCACGAATCCATTCAGGCAGTTCACGGAAATTATGGATTTCTGGACGAACCGCACCACGGAAGTGTCCCAGATCATATTCATAATCATTACGGGCATCAATCACGACAGTATCCTCATCTAGTAAAGCATCGCGAAAAGCTTGCGGCTCCAAATAATTTCCCGTCAATTGACGAGGATCAATGTCTTCCTCCAAATGCAAAGCGACTAATTCTGAACGAGGACGAACAAATAATTTTTTGAAGGCATGACCTTCGCTTTCATCCATCTTAAAATAAGTATCCTTGAAACGTTCATCTGCCAACATTGCATCCATATAGCGATCTGTCGCTTCAATGGTCCCTGAAAGAGTGCCGTTGATCCCTTCCGGTGCTACTAAGATCCGACCTTTGAGCCCTAATTCACGACAAAAGGCTAAATGCTCCTTCGCAAATGCCTCAGGGTCTTCAATTTTTGTATAGTTGTAGTAAAGCAGTACTCGATAATCCATGGTAATTCCTCCTGTTTCTTTATCCTTTACTACTATAGGAGATGGAAACCGTTTTTTCGAACTTGATGCTTGTGGAATATTTTACAATTTAAACTGAAATTTACAGATGAGCGTCGATTCGTTTTAAAAAAGCCTTCGTACAATCAGCTTTATTTAGAACTTTACAGTCAGAATAGAGCCTATATACTTTAAAGTGACCAATAAATATTTATCTAGTCAAAATAAAAGCTATAACAACAACGTTTTTAACAAGGAGATAATCATGCCAAAAATTGTGACGGAAAAAGAAAGAAAAGAACTTCGAGAAGCACTATATGTACACACGATCAAATTGATCAAAGAGAAAGGATTAAAAAAGATTACTGTTGAGGACATCATTCAGTCCGTCGGGATCGCCAAGGGAACCTTTTATTCTTACTACAAATCGAAAGAGGAATTGCTGCTTCATGTTATTCAAAAAAGCGAGGAAGCACTTTTCCAAGTTGTTTTGACAATTAATTTCAATCAAGGCGATTTTTATGAAACGATTGTCCACACGCTTAAAGAAATCTATTTAGCAGAAGATAGTGTAGTCCTTTATATCAAACCAGAAGATATTACTGCTTTAGTAGAAAAATTACCGAAAAAAATCGATCAATCGGTTGAACAAAAACAAGCAAATAATTTTAATCGTATTGCAGCTTTATTTGGGATAGATAAAAATGATAAGCATGCCTTTGGTGTCATCTCTTATCTGATGGATTGTCTGCATTTCACAGCCGTTCATTCTTCAGAATACGGCGAAGCTACACGACAGGAGGCCTTAGAGATTATTATTTATGCCCTTGCCGACTTTATAACCAAAAAGAAAACTACAGGAGGAATTACTTATGGAAATTCGAACAATTAAACCAATGACCTTTTTACATTCACTTTGGTATTTCGTAATCAGCTCGTTACTGATTTATTTTGGGATCTACCATATAATTCCGATTTTTTTAGCTGAGGGATTGCCCTTTTTTAAAGGATATCTCTTCTTCTTTCATTTCCCTTTCTTTTTGTTGCTTATCACATCATTGATTCTGTATAGAAAAGAAGGAAATGCTTGGAGCCTTTCAACTTTTATGAAGAGAATGCGTCTGACTCATTTGAAAAAAAACGATTGGCTTTGGATACTGGGGATCATTTCCCTGTATTTTCTATTAGCAGCAATCACTACCCCAATTATGAATCATTTGGCGCAGCAGCCGCTTTTCAGTCCGCCAAGCTTTTTCCCGGCAGAAATTAATCCTAATAAGACAAGTACGAGCGGGTACATGATGGATTATGCTATCGCTGGGAAATATTGGCTGCCCTTCGTTTATTTTGTCGGATGGTTTTGTAATATATTCGGGGAAGAACTCTTATGGCGGGGAATTATTTTACCGCGGCAGATCAAAAAATACGGCTCAAAGGCATGGTTTATCCATGGTCTGACGTGGGGACTATGGCACTATTTTTGGAAATGGCAGCTCATCTTTCTTATTCCCTTCGCTTTATTTTTATCCTATGCCGTCTACAAATCGAAAAATACCTGGGTCGGAATTATCGCTCATGGCTCACTCAATGCTGTTCCATTGATTATGATAATAATGAACCTCTTTTAATAACCTTCTCTAGGCTTTGATAGTTAAAGTCTTATGATCGTTACATCCGAAAGACAATGACCTTTGCATTTTGTTGGTGCAGAGGTCATTGTACTATTTTATGAACGCTGCAAAACTTTTTTCTTGAAAGCAACACCTAGTAATTCCGATTATTCCTGTGTTCTTTACTGCTATAAAACTAAGAGATAGAGACCGTTCTTTCGAGCTTGTGTTTACCTGCTATTTTACACAATAAAATCGATCGCGTAAGCTACTTTTTCTTCTTTGGTTTGTTATATCCCAAGTGAACTATTACTGTTAATGCCGCAGAGATTGCAGCCAGCAGTGTCAAATTCATACTAGCTTAACCTCTTTCATTTTGAGCGTCCTTTTTCAAAAATACCGCATTGGCAAGACAACCAATCCCTAATACTGTCATTGTTTTTTTCTTGAAAATCACCCCTGATAACAAGAAATAAGTGCCCAAGATCCTATTCGTGCGGGCAATGGATTCCTTTGTTTCTTTATTCGGCCGCGGAAGCTTTACAGTGACTCCCAGTTCTTCTCCAAACTCTTCGAAAAATTCAGCTGCTTTATTTAACATCTTTCTCCTCCTTGTCCATTTTGGATACATTAAATTAACAAAAATTAGACTGACTATAGCTCTACCAATAATTCATTAAAATCCTACTCAGTATCTTCAGCAAATAATTCCGTGATTAATTTATCCGTCATAAAGTCAAAGACTGAAAAAAAGTCACAGACTGGCTCCAGTGTTTTTTTCGTTGACACAGTCGCTAATAATGTACTCAACACACCAAAGGCAGTCGCATCATCGATGACTGGCTGTAACTCAACAATCTGGCAAATCTCTCGGAAAAAGGACATGCTCTCAAATTTGATTGTCTCCATCTCTTCTGTGGTCAGCTTGGTAACAAACGCGCGAAAGTCGACTGTGTTTACGTCATAGAGAAAAGGATTACGGTCAAATTCACGAGCTAACTCTTTTAATGCTTTCGCCAGCCCACTTCGATTAGGCCTTTGCAGGACTGTCTCTTTAAATTGACCGGTCAAACGAGTCTGAATCATTTGGGCGGTCTCTAAAAACAATTTTTCCTTGGTAGCGAACAAGGCATAAAAGGTTCCGATAGAAATCTCTGTCTCTGTGCAGAGGGCTTTGATACTGGTCTTTTTATACCCTTGCTTGATCCAATACTTTTCACAAAGCTGCAGCAGTGTCTGTTTTATTTCTTGTTTGGCTTCCATGCTCAACACAGGTTTATTCGGCATATTGCTTCTCCTCTGATATACGAATATATTTTACGAATATTCGTATACTAATATTCGTAAAAAGAATAACACGACCTATTTTACTTGTCAACGTGTTCTTCTATGTAAAAAATAAACCCGTGATTATCACAGGCTTACTTCAAACATGATATTAAATTAGTCTTGCCAAACTTCTTGGGCTGTCTCGATCACCAGCTTCAGTTTTGCCCATTGGTCTGCTTCAGTGACTTTATTCCCTTCGTGTGTGGAAGAGAAGCCACATTGCGGACTTAAGCAAAGCTGCTCTAATGGAACGAATTGCGTCGCATCCTTAATCCGTGCTTTTATGGTTTCTTTAGTTTCCAGCTCAGGTGTCTTAGTCGTAATCAAACCTAAAACGATCCGCTGATCTCGGATATTTTTCAATGGTTCAAAGCTGCCGGAGCGTTCGTCATCGAACTCCAAGAAGAAACCATTAAACTGAGTGATCGACAATAAGCGTTCAGCGATCTTATCGTAAGAGCCGTTATACAACCAATGAGATTGGAAGTTTCCTTTACAGAAGTGGAACGTTACTGACAAATCAGCTGGCTTGTTGGCTAGAACTGCTTCGGTGATATCGCCAAATTCTTGAATCAACTCATCAGGATCGTAACCGTTGTTAGCGATCAAGCCGCGGAAGCGTTCATCAAATAACCCGCCCCAGCTCGTATCATCTAACTGCAAGTATCGACAGCCTGCATCATAGAATGCTTGAATTGCTGCTTGATAGGTCGCGATCAAATCTTTAGTGAAGTCTTTTTTATCTGCATAAACAGGATTTTCATGATAGTGCTTCGATAAGATAAAGGAATCTAAATAGATCATATTGGGGCCCGGAATCGTTTGTTTCGCGACCGTCTCACCAGCTTGTTCTTTCGTAAATTTGAAATGATCTAAAAATGGATGCGCTGGATTAAATGATAGTGGTCCGCTGACAAAGGTCCCCTGCGCTTCGGTGGTAATACCAAAAGCCGTCGTCTCAAAATCATACACGGTAATCCCATGAAGTCCTGCGATAAAGTCCAAATGCCACCAGCGCCGACGGAATTCACCATCCGTTACTGCCTGCAAGCCGATTTCTTTTTGCTTCTGGATCACTTTGCTGATTTCTTCATCTTCAACCTTGGTCAATGCTTCTTTAGTGATCGTCCCTTGCTTGAATTCTTCTCGAGCCTTTTTCAACCTCTCTGGTCTTAATAAACTGCCGACTTGATCAAAACGAAATGGAATACTGCTCATAAAATCCTCTCCTTTAAAAAAATAAATACCCTTAGACAATCTGTCTAAGGGTATAATTGTTATACGTTACCACCTTGATTCGCAGCGTCCTCGCGAACTGCTGCCTCGCTAAGTACCCCAAAATTGGGAGACTTCTGTTGTTTAACGGAACATCCCGTATCTTCTTAATTAGTTAGAAGATCCACTCAAAAGCCATTTTCAAAATAACAATTTTCCGTCTCTTTTCAGCTGCCGAGACTCTCTGCTGGAAATCATTATTCTTACTTTCTTTCTCATAGTGTTTTAATATTATTCTAAGTTAAGAATAGCGAGCAACGGTTGGTTTGTCAAACTCTTTTTTATAGAAAAAAGTGGAGTTTTTTACAACCTCCACTCTACTATTAACCTTTTCATATAATCAGCTAGCTAGCCGACTTGATCCATTACGAATTTGATTGCTCCGGCTGGATTGCGGGTCAGTTTGATATACTCTGCTCCTTTAGTTGCAATGAGTTTTATTCCTAATTTGTCAGTATCCTTTTTGATATCATCGTAATAGGAATTAACCTGAGGAGCTAAGACGACCATATCGAAGTTCGGCATAATATCATAGTGAGATCCGTAGGCACCAGCTTTGGCTATTACATGTTCCCCCGTCTCTTTCGCGCCTTCTTCTAAGGCATTGGCTAACATAGCACTTGTTCCTGCCCCCGCACATAAGACGAGAACTTTCAATTCCTTATCAGCCGTGGTCACCGAAGCAGACGGATTGCTTTCTACGATAACCGTTTCATCCTGATCGATGATCGATGCTGCGCTCGCTGGTGACAAGGTTGGCGCAATCTCTTCTAGCTCATCGATTTCTTCTACGCGTTCCGCTTCTTGCACTACCAATACTCTATCGTAGGCTTTACAGAAGGGATAATAGATGGCAAAATCAACCAGCAGGAGGACAATCGAAAGAACGATCGAAATCGGTTGGAATCCTGTATTCATGACTGTCCCGATCGGCCCTGGGGTGGCCCAAGGGAGCACATACATAAATCCATTCATTCCTAAAACACTGATAAAGAATTTTCCGATCAATACATTCGCCATCGGCGCTAGACAAAACGGTATGAAGAAATAAGGATTCAAAATGATCGGCGCCGCAAAAAGTAATGGCTCATTCACTGCAAACATCACTGGAATGATGGAGGCCTTACCGACGGTTTTCAACTGTTTGGAACGCATGAATAGAATGAAAATGATCGGTACAATAAACGTAGCTCCTGTTCCTCCCAATTCACCGATGAAATTCCCAAAATTCTCTGTCAAAGCATGGCTCGGATGTCCGCCTTCAGTGAAGATTCTTAGATTGGCTTCAGTATTGCCATACAAGGCTGCTGACAGACCCGGCTTCACAACTGATGGCCCGTGTGTCACTTTTATTCTTAAATGACGCGTTTTTACTATAATAAATAGCGTGATCATAACCCAATAACTAAACTATCTCTTGCTGCTTCTACAACATCGACAGTTATAGTATTTAACTGATTAATTTCCAGTATTCGATGGATTTGTGCAAATAGTCGATGCAGTAATCTAAAATTTCCTTTCGTGATCTTTATAATGCTAGTAATTGCTTCATAGTCAGAAAAATCTTCCAATTTCAAATCAAGTCCTAGATCCGACCATTTATATTCAATAATATGATGGGTCTCATCTTTGCTTAAATTATCAAACTCATGTGCAAATCCGATTCTTGAATAGAGTTGGGGGTACCTGCTTAGTCTTTTTTCTATACCAGGCATGCCAATCAAGACCATGGCAATATCATTTTGATCATAAATATCTCTTAATTGCTCAAAATGTTGAAGCTTTAAACGATCAATTTCATCAACAATAATTAAATCAATTCCCTTATATGCGTCAGTCGATAATCCGCCATCTTCTTTTCCTTCTTTTTCGGTTAGATAAATATTTCTAGTCAATCCAATCCGCATGCCATATGTATGAATATCACCACTAATCCTAGTTTGTCTTTCTGCTGGTGCCGTACAAAATATTGTCTTAGCATAAAGAATTTCTTTCGTAGCATCTATTCCGATCTCCTTGTTAACTTTAAAATCAATTTGTTTATAAATATTATCCCAGTTAGCATAGTGGCGTGCTGATACAGTTTTTCCAACTCCAGGAATTCCATAACAGACTCCAATGTATTTGTATTTAATGCATGCGTCACAGAATTCCGCAAATCGTTTATATTCCTTCGTCTCAATAAAGGTTTTCGTCTTATTCATTGAAATACCTCTTTATAGTAGATTTTTTCTTCTTATTAGAAAGTCCGGCTTTTTCTTCTTGTTCTGTGATCAATAGATCGACTGAACTCGGACAATTGATTTTCTCTTTTAGGATCTTTCTACGTTTTGTTCTTGCAGCAACTAAATCATTGATATCGATCGAATAATTTGAAATCTCAGGAGAGATTGCATTACACAAAAATTGATTTCGATAAAAAACTCTAATTTCTGCTAAATCTGAAGGATTATAACGAATTAAAACGGATTCTCCTACAAAAGCTGAGAGGTTAGGATTGGTATATCGTAAACCTTGAAAGTGTATGCCATCTGAATGTACTTTTCTTGACTTAGAAATTTCTAGTAACAGTAAATCTAACTTCTCAAGACTTTCTGGTAGATTCGGTAAAAAAGATTTTGAATTCCATTTTTCGATTGGACACATCTTGATTGAAGAATGTGCTTTGAGATTGTAATTATTGATTAAAAATTGATGTAGTTTCTCTCGGAATTCTTGGAAAGATAGCAGGTTCCCCTTTACAGAATTTCCTATATATCCTGGTAAGGATTCTAAGAAAAGTTGATTGACCGTATGAAAAAAACGTTCAATCTTTCCGCGACCTCTAGGCACTCCCACTTTAGAAAATATTAGGTTCATTCTTAGATCAATCGCTACTTGTTCTAAATGTTCTGAAGTAAAGTCACTCCCGTGATCCGTATAAAAATATTCCGGTATACCACAAATAGGCCATCTGAATTCGCGCTTCGTCCAAATAGCCTGGTGTAATGTTAGTGCTGTATGAATAGCTGAAGGGGAATCAAAAGATAATGAGTAGCCGGCTATTGCACGGCTATAGTCATCCATGATAATCGTTAACCATGGACGTTTAGGAATTCCTTTAGTATCAATAATCTCGATATCTAATAAAGTATGGTCCGCTTGCCACACTTCATTTGGTCGTTTAGGCTCTCGAATTTTGATAAGATCGAACTTTTCTGAATAAACCTTCTCTCCCTCATGAGCCAGTACACCAACAGAAGAGGGAAGAGATTTAATCGTTTTATAGACCTGATTATAGCTAGGGGGAACTAACTTTTTTTCGGAACAAAATTCACATACCTGTCTTTGAATGGTTGCAATACTCATTTTTCTATAAGTAAAGAACAACTTTTCAATTTCACAGACAACTTCTGGTTCTAAACGAGTTTTACCACTATCAGCTCTCTTTTTGTGAACTAAACCTATCAATCCTTCTTCTAGGTACTGCTTCCTCCAGCGTTGTAATGTCCGGAGTGGAATTCCTTCATCTTCAGAAACTTCAGTTAAAGATTTCTCATAATCTAAATTGGGTTTGATCATTTTATACTTGGCCATTGCAGCTTGTCTTTGTTCGTCAGAATGATTAGCTAACTGATCCTTTCTCTTTTCCATTGTCTTTCGCCTCCATTTTATTGAGATAACGATAAATTGTTGTTCGAGAGACATTCCATTTTTCAGCTACAGTTTTAATTGGTGTTCCGTTATCAATCAACATTTTCAATAGGTCCAAATCATCTGTAGTTAGTTTCTCGGGTCTTCCACCGAATCGACCACGGGCTCTAGCAGCTGCACGACCAGCCGCAGAACGTTCCAAAATCAAATTACGCTCAAATTCTGCGAATGCTGCAAACAGGTGAAACATCAATTGACCAGTAGAACTAGATTTATCCATAGTGATATTTTCCTGAAGGCTATGAAAACCAACACCTCGTTCATTCAACCTATTTACAATAGAAATAAGATCTTCCATATTCCTTCCTAGACGATCCAATCTCCAAACCACTAATGTATCTCCAGGTCGAACAAAATCAATGGCCGTTTCCAAACCTGGGCGATTACTTTTTGCTCCACTTATGTGATCGGTGAAAATTTTCTCACAGCCAAATTTATTTAAACTATCTTCTTGCAAATCTAAATTTTGTAGTCCGGTGGAAACCCGAGCGTATCCTATTTTCAAAAAATTCACTCCATTCTCAAAAGTATTGTACCATAACTTCGGCATGCAGGATTAAATGAACATAGATTTTGAGACGGGTTTATGAACACGATTTAATTCTATTTAGACAAAATTTTGATCAAAAAAAAAAGTGTACAGAAAGGGACCATTTTATGAACAATCAAACAACCATTTGAATATAGATTGGTGTTCTGATATAATACATTCAAATATAAATTTGAATGTAGAGGTATGAGCTTATGAGTAATGAAATTTGTGAAATAACTTGTATTCATGAAGACAAGGTTAATCGTGCCAAAGCTAAGCTAGCCAACTTTGACACTCTGACAGTGAGTGGTTTCTTTAAAATATTGTCAGATGAAAATAGACTAAAAATTGTACATGCCTTAGTTCATGAAGATGAGCTATGTGTTTGCGATATTGCAAATATCATTGATGCTTCAGTCGCAACTACTTCACACCACCTGAACTCCTTAAAAAAATTGGGCGTAGTTGATAATCACAAGGATGGAAAGTTAGTCTACTATTTTATTAAAAATATCAAAATCTTAAATCTTATGGAGCTTGGCGTAAATTTTAAAGAAGAGGTGCTAGCATGAGTGAGAAAATGACCGAAAAAACCTATCGAATAGAAGGGTTAAGCTGTACAAATTGTGCAGGTAAATTTGAAAAAAATGTAAAACAGTTACCAGGAGTTACGAATGCAACAGTAAACTTTGGTGCAAGTAAGATTTCAGTAGAAGGTCAGACAAGTATTGAAGAACTTGAAGAAGCGGGAGCCTTTGAAAATCTTATCATTCGTAACGATCAAGAAAATGCTGAACAAGGCAGATCAAAAGAGTCTTTTATTAAACGGAATATCGCTTTAATCATCTCTCTTGGTTTTATACTTGTTGCTGTAATTTCCCAACTCTCATTGGGCGAAGGTCATTTATTAACGAAAGCCCTTTATATATTGGCAATAATAATTGGTGGATATGATTTATTTAAAGAAGGGTTCTCTGATTTGATCAAATTGGACTTCTCCATGGAATCTTTAATGACTATTGCGATTATTGGGGCCGCGTTTATTGGAGAATGGGCCGAAGGTTCTATTGTAGTAATACTATTTGCTATTAGTGAAGCTTTAGAACGCTTTTCAATGGATAAAGCAAGACAATCCATTCGGTCTCTTATGGATATAGCTCCAAAAGAAGCCCTTATCAGGAGAAACAATGTAGAGCAATTAATAAGTGTCGATAAGATTGATATCGACGATATTATGATCATTAAACCCGGGCAAAAAATAGCCATGGATGGACTTGTTATCAACGGTCATTCATCAGTAAATCAAGCAGCAATTACAGGCGAATCAGTTCCTGTTGAAAAACAATTAGATGATGAAGTATTCGCAGGAACACTGAATGAAGAAGGTGTTCTTGAAGTCAAAGTAACGAAAAAAGTAACTGATACAACGATTGCAAAAATCATTCATTTAGTCGAAGAAGCGCAGGGAGAACGTGCTCCCGCACAGGCTTTTGTAGACAAATTCGCAAAATACTATACGCCATTCATAATTATAATGGCTCTATTGATAGTTGTTGTCCCTCCACTATTCTTTGGTGGTGACTGGAATAAATGGCTTTACCAAGGGTTATCCATTTTAGTGGTCGGGTGTCCTTGTTCATTAGTGATCTCTACACCTGTTTCAATTGTTTCCGCCATTGGTAATGCAGCTAAAAATGGTGTTTTAGTAAAAGGCGGTGTTTATCTAGAAGAAATCGGTCATTTGAGAGCAATTGCTTTTGATAAAACTGGGACTTTAACTAAAGGAAAACCTGTTGTGACAGATTTCATTACAACTAACTCTGACACTGATATAAATTATCTATCAATTATTTCATCATTAGAATCTCTTTCTCAACACCCATTAGCTTCAGCTATTTTGAACGAAGCTGATAAAACCAATGTTGATTACAAATCAATAAAGATTGAGGAATTCCAATCTATAACAGGTAAGGGGCTTACAGGGATATATCAAGACATACGTTACTATATTGGAAGTCCTAAACTGTTTTCTGAATCAGTAATTGAAGAAACCGTACTTAAAATGCAATACAGTCAATTTCAAGAACAAGGAAAAACCGCCATGTATTTTGGAACTGCTGAACAAGTCTTAGGAGTAATTGCCGTTGCGGATGAAGTAAGATATTCAAGTGCTGCTGTTATTTCTGAACTCCACAAATTATCTATTGAACATACAATTATGCTTACTGGTGATAATGTTAAGACTGCTGAATCTATTGGTAAGCAATTAGGTGTAACTGAAATAAAAGGAGATCTAATGCCTCAAGAAAAATTAGATTCGATTAAAGCTTTGCGAACAACTTATAATAAAGTAGCAATGGTGGGCGACGGCATTAATGATGCACCAGCATTAGCTGCATCAACGGTTGGTATTGCAATGGGTGGCGCAGGAACAGATACGGCTCTCGAAACTGCTGATGTTGCTCTAATGGGTGACGATTTACAAAAATTACCCTTTATTGTTAGACTTAGCCGCCAAACCCTAAAAGTAATTAAGCAAAATATCACCTTCTCATTAGGTATAAAACTATTAGCTCTACTACTAGTCATACCAGGTTGGTTAACGCTATGGATCGCTATTGTGGCAGATATGGGAGCAACACTTTTAGTAACATTAAACGGATTACGTTTGATGAAAGTTAAATAGCTCAACAAAAAAAAGAAGGCATCTTTATAAGCATGTCTTCTTTTTTATTATACATTTTCATTTTTTTGAACGCTAGTTATTAAGCAAACTATGCGCTATTTAAATATTAAAAATGACAGTCTCTTTATAACCATTTACCAATTTCTTTAGCTTTTGGTACTCTTCCAGAAACTACTACTTTTTCATCAACTACTAATGCAGGGGTACGCATAACACCATATTTTTGAATCTCAATCATATCAGTAACTTTCTCTATATCTGCAGTTTTTCCAGATTGCGTTAAAGCCTCTCTTGCATTTGCCTCCAGGTTTTGACAGTTCTTACATCCGGGTCCTAAGACTTTAATAATCATTTCTATCATCCTCTCATTTTTATATTGGCAACATATTGAATAAGAATCCAATAATAAGAATACCCACTAAACAAATACTAATAAAAGTCGCTAATAATTTTGGCTTTACTACTTTGCTCAACATGATCAACGAAGGTAATGATAAAGTAGTAACTGACATCATGAATGCCATCAAAGTACCAATTGGAACCCCTTTTGCATGAAGAGCTTCAGCAATTGGTAATACTCCAAAAATATCTGCATATATTGGAGCACCAACTAGTGTTGCAATAACTACGGCAAAGGGATTATCTTTACCAAGTATCGTTTGAATAAATGATTCAGGTATCCAATTATGAATAGCAGCCCCGATTCCAACTCCTATCAAGACGTAAGGCCATACTTTTCCTGCTACCTCTTTTACCTGACTTACACCAAAATGGACTCGATCTTTCCATGATAGTTCTTCAACAAAACTAGCCGTATCTTCCATGTTTCTGATATAATCTTGAATTTGGTCTTCCATTGATAGTTTATCAATAGAGCTTCCCCCAAAAATTGCTAACAGTAAACCAACTAATACATATAACATAGCTACTTTTGTACCAAAAAATGACATCAAAAGTATGATTGACGCTATATCTACCATTGGTGAAGAGATTAGAAATGAAAATGTTACACCCAGGGGCAATCCTGCTGATGTAAAACCGATAAAAATAGGAATACTCGAACAACTACAAAAGGGAGTTACTGTTCCTAATAAAGCACCTAAAGTGTTTCCTTTCCAACCTTTAATTCCACCTAATACTTTTTTTGTCTTTTCTGGTGGAAAGAAGGTCTGAATGATACCCATCATGAAAATTAAGACAGACAGTAGAATAAATATTTTGATAGTATCAAAAATGAAAAACTGGATACTGCTTCCTAGTTTGCTGTCTAATGATAATCTAAAAATTTTCTCAACTAAAACTCCAGCCAGATCGTTAAGCCAAGTCATTTTAAACAAAGTATCACTAACTGTTTGCCACATTTTTTTGCACCTCTAGTAAATGATCAAAGTCATTTATCCTCTCTGCATCTTTAAAAAAAATGGAATTTTCTTCCAGGTTCTCAACAATCTTCTCTAATATCCCAATTAAAAAATTATCTTTGCCCAATTCATACTTAACAAATTTTCCATCTTGATAAGAAGTCACAATTTTTTGATCGCGCAGCTTACTTAAATGCTTTGATACTTTACTTTGTGGGGTTTCCATGATTTCTTGTATTTGGCAAACACACAAGGGTCTTTTTAATAGAAGTAATAATATCCTGATTCTAGTTTCATCGGACAATATTTTAAAGTAGTTTACAAAATCCATATTCTCACATCCTCATATGCGTCTATGAGGATATGATATGTGATTATTAGCACATTGTCAATACTAGAATTCATATTTGTATATCGATTTTCCGTAATGTAGCGCTATTTGTACGAAAAAATCTGATATACTGAACTTCAACTTTGCTTATCCTGAGTAAATTACAGAAGCGAGTGGACTCCCCTGTTAATGAGTCCACTCGCTTTTTTGAATTCATTTTAACTTCTTAATCCTCTACCGGTATTAATCAAATAGTAACAAACAGTATAAAGAACTGAAATGAATAGAACAAGGATTGTGATTGAAACGGCTATGGGTACATCGGTCGTCCCTAAAAACCCGTATCTAAACGCTGATATCATATAAACAATCGGGTTGATTTTTGAAACACCTTGCCAAAATGGCGGCAGCATCGAAATCGCATAAAATACGCCACCTAGATACGTTAGCGGTTGTAAAATGAATGTTGGAACGATTGAAACATCGTCGTAAGATTGAGCAAAAACACCGTTTATTAAGCCTGCTAATGAAAACAAGATCGCCGTCATTAACAATGTGAGAATAACAATAATCCATGAATGTACGTTAAGTGGTACAAAAAATAAAGAAACAATCGTTACAAGGGTTCCTACTAGTAAGCTTCTTCCTAGTCCCCCAATAACAAATCCCCAAATGATAATGTGAGTTGGTACTGGCGCAACTAATAGTTCTTCAATATTTTTTTGCAGCTTCTGAGAGAAAAACGACGAAGAAACATTTGCGTAAGAACTAGTGATTGCTGACATCATAATTAATCCTGGTACGATAAACTCCATATAGGTGAACCCGCCCATGTCTCCAATTCGACCACCGATCATTTTCCCAAAAATGATAAAATACAACGATGTCGTTATAACAGGCGGTACTAATGTTTGTACCCAGATTCGTAAATAACGATTGGTTTCCTTAACGGCAAGACTTTTTAACGCGGTAAAATAAAGATTAAGCATTGGTTCCCTCCGAAAGACTTTTTTCTTCTGTGATTTTCAAAAACAGCTCTTCTAAACGATTAGATTTATTACGCATCGATAAAACTTTCATCCCTTGATCGCTGAGCTGATTGAAAATATCATTTACTCCTTGATTTCGTTCAACTTCCACCGATAAAGTCAGATCATCTTCTAAAGAATATGTATATCCTTCTATCTTAGGTGCTTTATTATGAGGTGCAAGGTCTAAAATAAATGTTTCAAACTGTAATTTAGATAGAAGTTCTTTCATACTGGTATTTTCGATCAATTCTCCTGATTGAATGATCCCTATGTTTCGACAAAGCATTTCAGCTTCTTCCAAATAATGAGTAGTCAAGATAATGGTGGTGCCATTTTCGTTTAGTTCTTTTAAGAAGGACCACATTTCACGTCTCAGTTCAATATCCACTCCGGCGGTTGGTTCATCCAAAATTAATAACTTTGGTTCGTGCATTAGTGCTCGAGCGATCATAAGCCGGCGCTTCATCCCGCCAGAAAGCATTCGAGCACGTTCGTTACGTTTTTCCCATAAATTTGATTGCTTCAAATACTTCTCACTGCGCTTCAATGCTTCTTTTCTCGGAACTCCGTAATACCCTGCCTGATTCACTACAATTTGTTGAACAGTCTCAAAAGGATTGAAGTTGAATTCTTGCGGAACAAGACCTATCTGCTGCTTGGCCTTTTCTAAATCAGTATCAAGATCGTAGTCAAAAACTTTTACCTTCCCAGATGTTTTATTGACAAGAGAGGTGATAATTCCAATCGTTGTCGACTTCCCAGCACCATTGGGCCCTAAAAGGGCATAAAAATCCCCCTTTTCAACCTGGAGATCAATTCCACGTAATGCCTCAACACCTGTTCCATAGATTTTTTTCAAATTTGTTATTTCAAGTGCATATTCCATATACTTTTTCCTTTCGTAAAACAATTCCTCAATTAGAAGTCGCTCTAACTTTTCTACTGTAAAAGGTCATGTGGTCACTTGACCACATGACCTTATTTTTTCTTACTAATTCTTTCTTTCCTTTTGGCCAATAAATAAAATACCAAAATTAGAGTAATAAAGTTGATAAATATTCCAATACTAATTGGATAATTTAGTAATTTAGCTAGAATAAATGCCAGTGACATCCCAAATAATCTAGCAACGGCTCTCTTTTCTTCAGACATAAATTATATTACCTCAGCAATTTACTATTTAATCAATATTCTCATAAATTTCTTGATAATTTTTGTTTCCTCCAGAAAGATTGTACACGTGTTTGAATCCTTCGTTTAACAGTATATTTTGTGCAGCATTCCCGGTAACACCTTTATTACAGTACGTAATGGTCAAAACATTCTTGTCTAACTCATTGTAGCGTGTCCTTAAATCAGATAATGGAATATGAATAGCTCCTTTAACTCTTGATTTTTCGAATTGCTTTTTGGACCTTGTATCAACTATCTGTAATTTTTCTTTTCTGTGTTGTCGATCGATTAACTCAATCGGAGACATCAAAGGCGCTCTTCTCTTCACCGCATTATCTAAGGCCATTCCAGTATAATGAACGGGATCCTTGGTTGTTGAAAATGGTGGTGCATAAGCTAAATCTAAATCAAATAGATCTTCCGCCAATGCTCCAAAGGAAATAGCCGTAGCAAGCACGTCGATTCTTTTATCTACTCCGTCATAACCGATAATTTGGGCACCCAGAACTCTACCGCTGCTTTTATCTGCTATTGCTTTAATGACCATTTCTTTGCCATTCATGTAATCAGGTTTATTTGGTTTTATGTTGTATAAAACGGCAACTTCCAATCCTTCTTTAAGAGCTTCCTTTTCAGTAAGACCCGTTTGTGCAATGGCTAAATCAAAAAAGCGCAAAATACCAGTTCCTAATATCCCTTTAAATCGTAAAGAGCCACCAGTAATTGTATCACCAGCAATTCTACCCATCTTGTTCGCAGTCGAAGCCAAGGGACGATAGATTGGTTGTTGAGTAATGCGATTGTAGCTTTCTGCTACATCCCCTACTGCATAGACATTTTTCAAATTGGTTTCCATTCTATTGTCTACTTTAATTGCTCCCGTTTTTCCTAACTCTATTCCTATGGTTTGAGCCAATTCTGTATTTGGTCTTACTCCTGTTGCCAATACAAATAAATCGGCTGATAATTCATTTCCTTTTGAAGTCTTAACAGCAGTTAGTTGTTCTTCACCTACTAAATCAACAACCGTTTCTTTTGGCCTAAAATCAATCTGTTGTTTTGCTACTTCGTTCTCTATTCTGACAGCCATATCCCAATCCAAATGAGACATTGGATGGTTGCCTCGTTGTAGTACCGAAACTGCTATTCCTTGTCTCTGTAATTGTTCAGCCATCTCTAACCCAATATATCCAGCACCTACAATAACAGCTTTTTCCACTTTATTAGTCTTGATAAAATTGTGAATATTTTTACCACTGGAAACATTTTTGATTTGAAATACATTTTCAAATTGTCTATTAGAGAATATAGCCGGTGTATTGTAAATTGAACCTGTTGCAAATACTAATGCATCATAATCATCTGAAAACGGCTTTCTAGTGATCAAATTTAATCCGTAAATACGTTTCTTTTCATGGTCTATTCGTTGTACTTCATGAGAAGTATGAATATCTACGTTGTATCTCTTTTTGAACCACTCAGCATTCCGTGGAGTCAGTTCATCGAAATTTTCAACTTCTCCTCCGACAGCATATGGAATTCCACACACAGAATAAGAGATATCGATATCTTTATCATATAGAACGATTTCCGCTTCTTCCGTGTTTCTTCTCGCTTTTGCAGCAACACTAGTTCCAGCTGCAACAGATCCAATAATTACAATTTTCATAGGTTTCACTCCAATTAATTATACAGATTTTCCATTTTCGTAGTCTCGTCAGACTTCACAAACCAAGACTTTGTGTTATTGGAAATTTTTACTAATAGCAACATGATCGGTACTTCAACCAATACTCCTACAACTGTTGCTAAGGTCGCTCCAGACTGTAGGCCAAAAAGTGAAATCGCAACGGCAACCGCCAATTCAAAGAAATTGCTGGCACCGATCATTCCCGCTGGTGAAGCAATTTCATGAGGTAACTTCCAAAATCTTGACCATCCATAAGCTATAGTGAAAATTAGTAGCGTTTGAATGGTTAGTGGAATCGCAATTAATAAAATATGCGTTGGATTTGCCAGTATTTTTTCTCCTTGAAAAGAAAAAATGATAATCAAGGTTAGCAATAAACCAATGATTGTAACAGAGTCAAATTTCTTTAAAAAGACATCTTCGAAATAGTGCTTACCTTTATTTTTTATTATCATTACTCTAGTAACGAAACCTAGAAGTAGTGGCACTACTACAAAAAGAACGGTTGATAAAAGTAATGTTCCCATTGGAACGACAACATTGTCTACACCAAGAAGAAAAGCGACTATAGGTGCAAATAATATCAAAATAATCAAATCATTGATCGCTACTTGTACCAAAGTGTATGCTGCGTCCCCTTTTGTTAAATAGCTCCATACAAATACCATAGCTGTACATGGTGCAGCCCCTAATATAACTGCTCCAGCAACATACTCTTTCGCTAACTCAACCGGAATAAGATTTTTAAAAACTACATAGAAGAAAAATGCTGATATAGCATACATTGTAAATGGTTTGATCAACCAATTCGTCACACAGGTAACAACTAATCCTTTGGGCTTTTTAGCGGCACTTACAATGCTGGTAAAATCAATCTTCAACATCATTGGATAAATCATTAACCATATTAAAATTGCTGTAGGTATTGATACCTGATAATACTCAAACTTACTTAAGGTATCAGGAACGCTCGGTAAAAATTTTCCAATTAGCACCCCAACAACCATACACACAATTACCCATAACGTCAGATACTTTTCAAAAATACCTAATCCTTGTTTATCATTCTCTGAACTCATTTATTTCCTCCTAATGGCTTGCGCCTTCTTTCGAAAAATATTTTTGTTTAAATTTTAAAGCAACATTCACTAAAGCAATCAAAACTGGAACTTCTACCAAGGGTCCGATAACAGCTGCAAATGCTTCCCCTGAGTTGATTCCAAACACACCCACTGCTACAGCTATTGCCAATTCAAAATTGTTGCTTGCGGCAGTGAAGGATAATGATGCTGCAATCGGATAACTTGTACCCATTTTTTTGGAAAGTAAAAACGAAACAAAAAACATGATTACAAAATAGAATAGTAACGGGATAGCGATACGAACAACATCTAAAGGCAACTCAATCACTTTTTCACCCTTCACTGAAAACATGACGATAATTGTAAATAGCAAGGCAATCAAGGTTATTGGACTGATTTTAGGAATAAACCGCGTTTCAAACCATTCTTTCCCTTTTAATCTGATCAAAACAAACCGTGAACTAAATCCCGCGATAAATGGAATTCCTAGATAAATAAAGACACTTTTCGCAATTTCACCCATCGTAATAGTAATTTTATGCGTTTCTAAACCAAGCCAATTTGGTAATACCGTAACAAAGATATATGCAAACACTGAATAGAAAATGATTTGGAAAATCGAATTAAATGCTACTAATCCAGCAGTATACTCGTTGTCTCCCTGAGCAAGCTCACTCCAAACGATCACCATAGCAATACATCGAGCAAGCCCGATCATAATTAATCCAACCATATAGCTTGGATAGTTGTGCAAAAAAACTACTGCTAAAACAAACATAATAATTGGGCCAACAATCCAATTTTGAACTAGTGAAAGCAAAAGTACTTTCCAATCCTTAAAGACACGCCACATTTCTTCATATTTTACTTTTGTGAGCGGTGGGTACATCATCAAAATCAACCCTATTGCAATTGGAATAGATGTAGTCCCAATTTCTAAATGATTTATTACTTGAGGTATGTTGGGAAAAAAATACCCTAAACCTATACCTGTTGCCATTGCTATAAATATCCATAATGTTAAATATCGATCTAATATAGATAGTTTTTTTGTTACTTGATTCAATTTTTCCATCTCCAGCATCAACAAAATTTTCTATTTCCTCTAACAACAAGTCATAATCTCAAAATTATTCGTTAGTAGGTTGTTTTCATAGTCAAGCAATGGCTTACCCATTGTTATGATAAGCTTTTTTTACTTTACTAAAGCTACCTGCAAATTAATAGATGAACCCCTATATAGAGATTCATCTATATTAAATTCAAAAAAATTAATGAACCAAATCTGCATCAAAATTCGGTACCCATTCAGCTACCGCAAAATGTCCATCTGAAAGATCTTTCACTTTGTTAATCCATTCAATCTCATTCGTAGCACGTGCTTTCAAGACCTCGTTGGACGTATCGGTAGCATACATACTTTGATTGACTAACCACCAAGTATGAGCAATTTTCGCACGATCCAAATCCTCATCCAAACGCATCGACTCGTAAACCGGTGTTGTTTCAGGAAGTGTGACCATTAATACTTCCGTTTCATTTCCGTTCTGCAATCTTGGTAATAGCTTTTGAATCGACATTGGTACCTCACCTGAGCTTCTCTCAACTTCTTTTGCATAGCTTTGAGTAGAGTCTAAAAGAAGTAACGTATGTCCCGTAGGTGCTGTGTCAATAACCACAATCTCATTTTCTGATTTATCTACGATCTCCGCAAAAGCTCTAAATACGGCGATTTCCTGTGTACAAGGTGAACGCAGATCCTCTTCTACATAAGCAACATCATCCGCGTCCATCGTCTCGCGAGCTTTTGAAAGAACCTCTTCTTTATAAGCTTCTAGTTCTTTTTCTTCGTCGATATGGCTGATTGAAATTGGTAGGTCATTTGAAATAAATAGGTTCAGATGATCCGCGGGATCAGTTGTCGCCAAATGAACTTTTTTACCTGATTGTGCCAGCTTCTCAGCGATTTGAATTGCAACTGTTGTTTTACCAACACCGCCCTTACCCATCGTAAAGATAATCTTTTTATTCGTACGGATAAAATCACTTACGATTGAATCTAAGTTTGGAAAATCGATTGATTCCTGTTCTTGTTCGTAAACAATCGGTTGTTGATCACTTAATAGAATTTGAAGCTTATCTATACCCGCTACATTATATGGTCGAAGTGGAATATAGTATATTTCAAATTTACTCAATGGTTCAGGCATTTCCTTTAGATCATTTTGTTGCTCAGAATGGATTACTTGAGAAATTGCATCATCAGGATTATATAATAGACCATTTACAACTAATTTTTGGTTCTTAATCCCTAATTTTAGTAATTCCTCAGAAGCACGTTCTGCCTCAAACAAGGGTGCTTTTTGTGGTCTAGTAACTAAGATTAAAGTCGTTTGGGTTGCATCAGTCAGTGTCTCTACTGCTTTTTCATACATATCTTTTTTATCACCTAAGCCAGATAATTGACCCAAACAAGAAACTCCTGTTGTGTTTTCATCTAGGTAATTATTCCATGCAGAAGGTAATTGCAACATTCTTAATGTATGACCAGTCGGAGCTGTGTCAAAGATGACATAGTCATATTGTTCTGCGACTTCCTTATCGGTCAAAAAGTTAGCAAACTCATTAAACGCGGCGATTTCCACTGTACATGATCCAGATAATTGTTCTTCCATATTGATCAGAGCACTATCTGGAAGTACACCACGATATGGACCGACAATACTTTCTTTATACTCTTCCGCAGCCGTAATTGGATCAAAGTTCGCTACTTTTAAGTTATCAATGCCATCAATCGAAGTTGGTTTGTTGGTCAAAGTGGTTTGAAAAACGTCTTGTAAATTTGAAGCTGGATCAGTACTAACCAACATGACTTTATTACCCTCTTGCGCCAAAGATGTTGCCGTCGCACAAGCAGTTGTTGTTTTACCAACGCCACCTTTACCTGTGAAAAATAGATATTTAGTTAATCCCATCTTTTGGGGAATATATTGAAGCATCATATCTCCTCCTTGAGTTTTTTGGAAGAAGGCCGTTAACAACAGCCTTCGTTTCCACTATTTCCGCCGCAGCAGCCACCAGAACTAGCTGATTGCACCACAAAGCGAACCTCACCGTAATTTCCGAATTCTTCTAAAGTTGGATAAGAAGCCACTTTTACGATCTCTCCATCTAATAAAGTGATCGGCAAAATGTCATTGCCCTTTTCTTGAAGCATTTTCAAAATCGTTGGATTGTTGATAAATGCGTCTGGATCACTGGTCAAATTGTGACGAGAAGCGTCAATTGAATCCATTCCTTCGAAATTTTCAAAGACTGAGGTCACCATTAATAATTCTTCATCAACGGATGGACCGCAGACTCCTGTTGAACAGCACATTGCTGGTTCAAATAGTTCTAATTTTTTCATCATGTTCTTCCCCTTTGCAATTACAGTTTGGTTTATTACAAATGCAATCATCTTTAGCAGAAAATAATTGCATCATTGAACCCATAAATTGATCGACAAAACTTTCAGTTAGTTGATAATGATGCCATGTTCTATCCTTAGTCACAGCAACAATTCCAGCCTTTTCTAATACCTTCATGTGATGTGAAAGAGTTGGCTGAGTGAAATCGAAATGGTCTAAAATATCGCAGGCACACAAGCTCCCACAAGATAGTATATCAATGATTTTTAAACGTTTTGAATCAGCGAGAGCCTTAAGCATTATCGACATTTCATCATAATTCATAGCATCTTCTCCTATATATAGATGTTTATCTATGAACAATATAGATGAATGTCTATTTATTGTCAATCACTTCTGTCCATTTGTTTTTTTTATTTTATTCTCAAAACCTTACATCAAAAATTCTCATGTATACAAATTTCATTTATAATTATTTATTCCGTTTCAATATTAACAGCTATTTTTTCAATTGTTTATAGGTCATTTAACAGGCTAAATTAGCGCCATTTAAATACCAAAATGACAGTGCGCTTAAATTTTCAAATGTTCACTATCTTTTTTATGATAGGATTATTTTATACAATGCCACCGAGTTTGGAGGGGGATCATGAAAAAAATATTGATTATTGATGATGAACACGATTTGTTAGAAACATTTAAAGACTACTTTCAACTGATGGATTATCTCGTCTATACCGCTGAAAATGGGTATGAGGGGTTGAAACAGATACAACATCAACCGGATATTATTATCCTAGATGTCAACATGCCGGAAATGGATGGCTTTGAGTTGTGCACAGCGATTCGCGAACAGATTACCTGCCCGATCGTTTTTCTCTCTGCTAAAGAAGACGAGGAAAGTCGGATTCAGGGATTGACGATCGGCGGCGATGATTACTTAGTCAAGCCGGTCAGTTTAAAAGAATTGGGCTTGCGGATCGAAGCACATCTAAGACGCGAGAATCGAAAGCAAGTCACGCGAAAAATTGCCTACTTCGATGAGTTAATGATTGATTATGATCAAAAAAAAACACAATTTCATAATCAGTCTATTTATCTGACTAAGGTCGAGTTCGAAATTGTTGAGCTGCTGTCTAAGCATCCCGGCAGAGCATTTTCTAAAGAAGACATCTACCAGCATCTTTGGGATTGGGATAAGCTTGGCGATGCCGCAATCATTACAGAGCATGTTCGACGAATTCGAAAAAAAATCTCAGCGCATTCATCTGTTGATTTTATTCAAACGGTTTGGGGGGTGGGCTATAAATGGATTGGCTAGATGCTGTCATCGCTCGAATATTTGCCAAAAGAAGCAGCTTGGATCAAAGTCTGCTCCTTTATCTATTGATTGGTGCTTTTGTCGTTGCTTTAGCGACATTAATCACAATCTCCATTTGTGTCAGTTGGGAGCGGCTGATTATCATGCCTGACTCTGAAGAGGTTTTCTTTTGGTCGTATTTGTCTTGGACTCCTCCCACTACCTCACTGCCGATAATCCAATTATTAGAAGCAATCCGACATTATGCTGTTTTTGTCTACGGATTTCTCGGGATTTATTTTGCGACAAAAATGTTTTATCGCAAACGAATCCTCCAGCCGATAACTATTTTAGAGAAAAGTATCGAGGAGATCGAAAAAGGCAATTATCAGCATACCGTCTATTACACTACCTATGATGAATTTGAGAAAACTTCTTTAGGCTTGGATCACCTGCGGCTGACTTTGCAGGCAAATGAAAAGAAGCTCAATGACCTTTATCACGATCAGAAAAAGGTCAATGCCGCCTTTTCTCATGATCTGCGTACACCTTTAGCAACGATCCAAAACAATCTGGAGCTGATGGAGGCCTATTATGAACAGGATCGTTTAAGTCCTGAAGCTTTTGAAAAATCAGCCATAAAAATCAAAAACAGCATCACTCGCTTGAGTTCCTTCTCTGAGACCATGCAGCATTTACAAAAACTGGAAGATCGGCCGCTTCACAAGACTCTGCAGCCATTAAATCAAATTGAAGAACATTTGCAGGAAATCAGTCAGCATCGCCCTGAAAAAAAGCTCACGATCACAAAGGAATATCCTGGAATTTCGATTGAGTATGATCTTGATTTGATCAATCAGGTCATGGAAAACTTATTAAACAATGCCTATCGATTTGCGAAAGAACGGATCGATATAACCATCGCCCTACAGGAAAAGCTGTTGATCATCTATGTCAAAGATGATGGGCTTGGTTTTTCTAAGAAGGAACTGCTGACAGCGACAGAGCCCTATTATTCGCAAAATAAAAACAGTCATTTCGGACTTGGGCTTACCATTGCCGAAGCACTAACACAAAAGCATGGCGGCAACCTGAAAATCGCCAATAGTATTGATGGGGGCGCGATCGTTTCTGCCGTTTTTGCTTTAACAGATTAAAAATATTCTATTTGTAGAGAATTTATAGAGATTTGCTGATTATCCTTTAGGTAAGGAAACAGAAGAATTAGGAGGGATCGCTGATGCAGATCGAAATCAATCATTTAAATCAATACTATGGTAAAAAACAAGTTCTCTACGACGTGAATCTTTCAATTTCCACTGGCATGTTTGGCTTACTGGGCCGAAACGGTGCTGGAAAAACGACTTTATTGAAAACTTTGGTCACCCTGCTCCCGACGAATGAAGGCGACATCCGTATGCACGGGATAGACATTCATAACCAGAAGAGAATCCGCTCGATCATCGGCTTTCTGCCACAAGAGTTCTCGATGTACGGCAACATGACCGCTTATCAAGCGTTGGATTATCTAGCCGTGCTCTCTGAACTGGACAAACGGACCCGCCGAACGCGGATCAATGCACTGCTGGAGCAAGTCAATCTGACGATCCATAAAAATGTCAAAGTCAAAGCGATGTCCGGCGGAATGAAACGTCGTTTGGGAATCGCACAAGCGCTTTTGAATGATCCGAAAATATTGGTGGTCGATGAACCGACTGCGGGATTAGATCCAGAAGAACGTTTGAGATTCCGTAACCTATTGGCCGAAGTCAGCGAAAATAAAATCGTCCTGCTCTCAACCCATATTGCTGGCGATATTGAAGCAGCCGCGGAAAATGTCGCAATCCTAGAACAAGGCCGAATCATTTTTTCAGATTCAATTGAACAATTATTATTGAATGCCCAAGGAAAAATCTTTAGTGTCCAAGTGCCGCGTACTGAGTTGAGCGCCGCTAAGAAGCAAGTTCAGATCATCAGCCTGCAGCAAGAAGGCAGCACTTCGCATTTACGATTCATCGGCAAACCTGATGCGCAAATCATGAGTCATCCTCTGGTCATTGAAGAGCGTCCCACCTTAGAAGATGCTTATCTCTACCTGTTATCAACGAAAGGCGGGGATTAGCATGTTACTAAAAAAAGAGTTGGGAATCACTTTAAAAAGTCTGACTTATTGGCTGGCTGTCCTGTTCATCGGTGTCTTTCTCTTTACCCAATTAGGCTCTGATTTTGTTTCATTAAAACAACCTGAACCGGGACAAAGCGACTATGGCACAGCCAGAACAACCGACAAGAAGGACATTCAGCAGCAAACAATATCCTCATTGCTGCAGCAGTACAACAATAAAAGCTATAATACCTATCCCTTTGGTTTTCTAAAGGTCGTAAAACCATCTAAATCCGATCAAGCTACTATCAAAGAAATTCTAGAGCGGGCAACTGGAAAAACAATCGAAGAATTGAATCAAGAGCAGTCACAGACAGCCAATGGAAGCATTCAAATAGACCCGATTGCTTTAGCAGCAAAACTACCGATAGCGAAAGATTATTATTATAAAACCTTTGAAAAAGATATGAAAAAAGTGGAAGACCTGATTGGCAGCGGGTCAGATTTTGCCAAAGATACCTACTTGAACCAGTCGCTCAAACAATTGACCTATAAGGAAGCAGCAAAAAACTTCCAAACAACCCTGAACAAAGACCGAGTTTCCGGCGCTTTCGCCCGCATGACCTGCGATTACTTAGGCTTGATTCTTGCTCTGGTACCAGTCTTTGTAGCTGCGACCGTTGTTCTTCGTGATAAACGGGCACAGAGTCAATTAGTGATCAATTCCAAACAAATCTCTACTTTAAAATTGCAGGGCACCCGCTTTTTATCAACCGTTCTGCTGATTTTACTGCCAGTATTGATTCTTAGTTTACTGCCAGCTATTCAATCCGCATATGTCGCTCAAAAATATCACCATGTCGGCGATTTATTGCTGTTCTATCAATACATTATCGGCTGGACCTTACCAACTATCGTCGCAGTAGTCGGGATTAGTTTCCTGATCACTACAGTCTTCAATGGATTAGTTAGCGTCCTCTTCCAATTAGTTTTTTGGCTTTTATCGCTCATGGTCAACGGTCGACAAATTATCGGCAGTATCGGCTTCAACTTGATTCCACGTTTTAATAATGTTGGTTCGCGTGAAATATTCGAAAGTATCTTTTCAGAATTAGTCGTCAATCGCGTCTTTTGGTTGGCACTCGGCCTCATTTGCTTCTTGATCAGCTGTGTGATCTTTGATCTGAAACGGAAAGGACGGGTGCGTCATGGGAACTCTCGCTAAAATATCGACAGCTTTCTGGCGATTTCACTTTTATCCAGCTGTGTTCGCGGCATTTCTGTTAACTCTGCTCTTTCCCACCTTCTTTGGGGTAGAGAATGCTTCCTTTACACAGAGTGCTGAAATTTATGAACGATTCTTTCCGCTGATCGGGTTGATCTTGTTTTTACCACTTTATCTGCCTGATAGCTCCGAAGATACGACGATGCTGATCAAAACCAAACGCTTTTCTTATGTGGGAATTTTATTCCTGCGCTTTATCCAGATCATCATTGCTTTGACTGTACTAACTTGCGGCTGCTTGATGCTCTTTGAATTAAGTAACGCAAAGATTGAGTTTGGCCGCTTTCTGTTTGCTGGTATAGCAAACGCGTTATTCATGGGAGGCTTGTATGCTCTGGGATTTGCCTTGACTGCTCAACCAGTCGCAGGCTTGATCCTACCGTTAGGCTATTATGTAGCCAGCCTCTTCACTGCGGATAAGTACTTAAAAATTTTCTACCTCTTTACCTTGATTGAAAAAGATACTGAATCCAAGCTGGTTCTCCTATTTAGCGGAATCCTGCTGATCCTTTTCAGTTTTGTTATCAGGAGAAGGAAAAAATAGCTGAAAAATGAAAATGAACGATCAATTACTATCTAAATTGATAGCAATTGACCGTTCGTTTTTTGTGTTCCGCTAGGTTCTTTCCTAATTTGTATTCAACAATTTGATGAGATGTTCATAACCGTTTGCCAACGCTGTAAAACCATCTTCTAGTTCATTTTCAGGTTCTACTACTAACCACTGGGTTCCAGCTCGAGAACAGGAAGCAATAATTTTTTTCCAATCATTCATGTCCCCTGATCCACCCAGCCTCACATCAAAGGACCCATCATTTTTTACTGGTTTGCAATGAATAAAACGAGCTCGAGCACCTAAATCCTCAATCAATTGTTGCGGGCTCTGGTTCCCTCTAATGCTACTTCCAGTATCAACTTCAATTCCAACAAACTTATTCGTATTTTGGAAAATAAGTTCAAAGGAAGTCTGAATGTCTTCAATTTTTTCAGCGAAATCGTAATCGTGTGTATGGTAATTTAGTGTAAAACCATTGTGAGCCATAACTTTTTGTAGCTTATTCATTCTTTTACTATGAGCTAACCATGTTGAAATTGTGTTTTCCGTTCTCTTATGACCGGATTCCCAGGGACCACCTAAAGCGGCGATAATAATGTTTTTATTCCCAACCTCATGATTGTAATCCATGACCTGTTTTAGATGTTCTTGATTGAGATAACGCCACGAAGTCTGTGCTCCGCTTACTTCCAATTGATATTTCCGACACAGCTCTTGAATTTTTTCAGCTGAATGGAAGAAATTTCCATATAGCTCTATTCCCTCATATCCCATCCGTGCAATTTTTTTCAGCGTTTCATCAGGATTATGCTGAAATTCAGCATAAACAGGATAGATCCCAGCAGAAAGTTTGATCGAAGCAGCCATATTAATCTTCCTTCACTTTATTCGCCATCAATACAAATGGCAGATAAACGAATACTCCGACAACGATGATTACAACTTGTAAGAGCGCTGCGCGAATATCCCCACCTGTAGACAAGTAGCCTGATAAGCCTGCAGGTGTGACCCAAGGAACCGTCAAATAGGTTTTTCCGACCCATCCAAGGCTTGTTGCTGTATAGGCAATCGTGCTTGAAACAATGGGAACTAATACATAGGGGATTCCCAGCAATGGATTAAAAATGATTGGCAATCCAAACATTAACGGTTCACTAATGTTAAAGAAGCTTGGAACTGCTCCGATTTTCGCGACTGCTTTTAAATCGGCTTTTTTCGAACCAATCAGTATAGCGATGACCAACGAAACCATCGTAATATAGATATAGCAATCCACATACGGCTGTGTCACGACATTAGGAAGTGCACTTCCTTGTGCATGTGCATCCATGTTCTGTTGTAAGGAGGTCAGCAAAACAGGTCCTGATACTGATCCAAGCACGAAGGGGCCATGAATACCAAAGAAAAAGAGCAAACAGGTTAAGAAGCAATAGAAGGTGATACCGAAGTAACTTTGGAACCCGCCAACTAAGGGCATCTGTAAAACTTTAGCAACCACATCAGGAATTGAAAGGCCGCTTAAATGCCGGATTGATACTTCCAACGTTCCAAAAATAATTGTGACGAACAAACCAGGAGCAAGACCATTAAATGATTTGGCGATCGCAGGAGGGACACTTTCAGGCATTTTTATTTTCAATCTTTCGCTATTACTAAATAGGATAAATAAACGAACACCAACTAAAGCGGCAAAAATCCCCAAGAACATTCCCGTTGCGCTTGTATTGGACTGTGCAAAAACACCTGTAACCTGTTCCTGTTCTCCCGCAGGTGTATAGGCAGTGACTGTGCTTGGATTCAAAATAATGAAGCAGACAAGTGCAATAACTCCTTCTAAATAGCCATCTTTACCAAACGATTGTGCCAAGTGCAGACCTATCAAGAACGTAACAACCAAACCTAAGATTCCCATCGTTCCATTATAGATTTGACCGCCGATTTCCCGCAGTGCAACAAAATCTCCAAAGGTTCTGAACAGACCGTTAGTAGGATCCAATAGTAAATTGTTAATCAGAATAAATACAGAAGCGATAATCGTAAGCGGAATCGTACTAGCAAAAGCATCTCGAATTGCCGCGATATACCGATTGCTAGCAAGCTTATTCGCATAGTATGCGGCTTTTTCACCAAAAGCTTCTTTGTTAAACCAACCAATTTTCTCCATTTTTTATTCTCCTTTTTCGAATGATTTCCAGTATAGCTGATCCTCATTCACAAACACTCACACCCACACTGGCAGTACATCTATTTTAAGAAAAGAATCCGCACCGGAGATGATACAGATTCTATTTCAAATTATTTTTCTTCCATTTTATTTGAAATCAAGACAAACGGCATGTAGATAAATACACCTACAACAATGATTACCAGCTGTAAAATCGCTGCACGGATATCTCCAGCAGTTGCTAGATAACCTGAAAGCACTGGCGGTGTTACCCAGGGAATCAAGATATAAGTCGGATTCACTAAATGCAGGCTTGTTGCAACATAGGCTAGTGTTGTTGAAACCATTGGTACCACACAGAACGGAATCGCGTAGACTGGGTTGAAAACAATTGGTAAACCGAACATGATCGGTTCGCTAATATTGAACAAGTTTGAAACTCCGCCTAGTTTGGCGATCATTCGTTGATCTTGACGCTTCGAGAAGATTAATAGTGCAATCACTAAACAGATCATTGTTCCGCCGCCGCCCATGTAAACATAAGCATCCAAGAAAGGTTGCGTCACGATATTTGGAGCAGCCGAACCTGCATTGATCGCTTCTACATTTTGCTGCAACGAAGTCAATAGAATCGGACCAGAGATTGCGCCAAAAACGAACGCTCCGTGAATACCGAAGATAAAGACAAAAGTCGATAAGAAAACATACATTAAAATACCAGGTAAAGTTTGAAAGCCACCCACTAACGGCGCTTGCAAAATATTGATAATAATTTCTGGAATCGTTAAACCAGTCGCTGTACGTAGGCCAACTTCAACGATTGCAAACAAGCTGATCGTTAGAAAAGTCGGGATCAAGCTGTTGAATGATTTCGCGATTGCCGGCGGAACACTGTCCGGCATTTTAATTTTCAAGCGTGGATTGTTCGTCAACTTGACTACCATCGGTACACTGACTAAAGCAGCGATAATCCCCAACAACATCGCAGACGCACTCGTATAGGTTTGCGTTAATGCCCCGGCGGTTTCCAACACATCCCCGTTATTACCAGTAATATTGATCACATTAGGGACGAGTGCGACATACGAAGCCAAAGCCACGATCCCTTCAAGCGCACCATCAGCATCATAAGAACGAGCTAAGCGTAACCCAATCAAGAAAGTAACCATCAATCCTAAAATACCTAGCGTTCCATTGTAAGCCTGTACACAAATCTCAGAGATCATCGCGCGTCCCGGAATCCCCCGCAATAATCCAGTTTCCTCTGTTAACAGGACATTGTTGACTAATAAAAAAAATGCTGCCGTAATGGTGATCGGAATGGTACTTGCGAACGCATCGCGAATAGAAGCAATAAAACGATTGCTTGCGATCTTATTCGCATAATAAGCTACTTTTTCACCTAAAGCCTCTTTGTTGAATGTGCCATCTTTCATCATTGTTCTAAATCCCCTTTATCCTTCAGTTTTAATTAATTCTGCTACTAATGACAACCACTTGCCGGCGATACCAACCCATACTTCTTTATAGGTCGCATTATTGAACTGCGGCCAATAAGGTTCATCCTCATTGCCGAATGTTTGCATCCCAACCGGCATCTCCCCAGTGATTTCTCCAGAAGAGACTGAGTATTGCTGCGGATAGTTATATCCCTCACCGTAGATCATGGATTGTCCAAACGGATTCTTACCGACCATCCATTGCAACTGCTGATGGGCCTTGTCCAACAGTGTTTGCCGATCAAGCAATCGTCCCATCACCGCCGCGCTCTTGCCCATTGAAAGCAGAATGCCGTTGTTGCCACGGAACGAGAACCAAACTGGGAATCGTTTGATGTATAAACCTTCGCCGACTTTGACTCCTTGTTTCAGCTGTTCTCGATAGCTGGCTTCTGCTTCGTCATCGACCAATAAATGCTGTTTGTAGAAGCTTTCCTTGTCTTGCCATTCATCCTCACGATAGATGCCGCTGGCGTACATCGGATACGGATCAGTGAATTGACCTAAGTAATCCAAGTAATCACCATAGTCCCGTCCGTGCTCCAGCCAGCTCTCTGCTTTTTCATGCTCTGGTGCAGCGGCTAAAACTTCTTCGAACGCCAAAGCATATAGATGTTCTCTGGCTTGATGGTTGAAGTGCTGGAAGACCTTGTGAGTCTCATCGCGATAGAACATTCCTTTGAGAATCGTACCGTCTGTTAATTCCAGACCTACTTTTTCCTGACAATCAAGCAAAGCATTGAACCACTCAATCATTTGCTCTTGATATGCTTCGTCTTCCGTTAATTGATACATCAATGCCGCCGTCCAAGCCATCGTCGCTAAAAAGAGGCTCTTCGATGTGTTGTAGGTATGCTCCCAGAAAATCGGCTCATGTTTGTAGCCAGTCTTTTCAAAGCCAGCAAGCGCATATGCATAATCTTCTTTTACTACTTGTAGCAGCTGTGCTCTCATTGCGTAATCTTTTGGTAGAGACTTGATAATCTTCGCTAGCAGACCGGTGATCAAGAAATTATCATAGGGACTGTTATGAATTCGTGGAACGGCGTCATCCATATTTCCAATGCGATTGTCTGTCCAGCGAGTGATTCCAGCACTAGTCAGGCGGTCGCCTGCATCCAAACGCGTCTTCAAAATAAAATCAATGCCCCACTCGCCTTCTTCAATCAAGCGCAGATAAAGCTCCTGCTGATCCTTAACCGTTTCCGCTGCTTCAAACAAGCTGCCGGTGACTTCTGCTGTTTGGACCAATTGCTGAGACAGGTCGCCGGCATCATGCCAACCACCGTTGAAGCTGACCAATGTGCCTTTATATTCCACCGTCAAATCCTCGTGACAGGTTCCATGGATGCCATGAACAGGACAACCGCAGCGTTCGCAGAAAATAAAATTCAGTGATTTCCAAATGGAGTCTGCTTTTAAAGTTGAAGCTGCACCGATCTGAAAGTTTGGTGTTTTCGTCTCATCGATTTGCAGATAATAGGTTCCTGGTTCTTTTACTGCTGAAAAATCCAATAAGCCAAAGGTGCCTGTTACCGTCGTCGTTGTTTGAATCTCTGCTTGGAGCACGATCTGATCTTCTGTTTTAAGCTCAAAGGTTGCCGCTGTAAAATCTTCACGATTGATAATGGCTGTTTTTGAATAATCTGGATAATAACCGATATGGGAAAAGACGATTTCTTTCCTTGGCACCTGCCAGCCTTTCGCTGACGTGCTATGTTGATTGTTCTCTAAAAATAAATTGCTGATGGTATAGCTCAACTGACCCTTTAGATTCATGTAAGAACCATTGGCACCAGTGAAAATACGAATACCTGTCACCACGTCTCTTGGTAGATTACTGATATCCAATACATACGTGCGTTGAGCTTGGCCCTCTAAATTAATGACATGCGTACCTTCGCGATTGTAGATATCGGGAATTTTAACCTCGCCATCATTTTCCAATGTGATCGTGATGTTAGGATTAACTGCATTGACACAATCCGCCGAAATATCCAATTTGATCTGAGTAAATGTTGACCAATCTTCTCTTGGAATAGGTAAGTAGGCACCAACTTCGCCAAAATTCACGTAGTCGCCATCTTCTGGTGCTCCATCCGCCCACGTGTCATAGCGCATCGCACTCAGTAAGGTTACTGTCTCTGCTGTTTGCTTAATCTCACCACGTCCGCAATGCTGCCAATGTTGGAAGCTTTCAGTTAACGGACGCCGTTCTGTAATAACTTCTTTTTCTAGCTGCCGCTTTTCAAACGACCGACTATTATCTAGCGGCAGTGGTCGATGGATATAGCCTGTTGCTTTTATGTCTTGGTTAAAATCACGCATAGGTTTTCTTTACGCCCCTTTCCATAATAAATGCCAATGTCGCAGCGCCTTTTAGTGCCACTTCGTTTGGATTCAATGCTGTCACTCGCATACCCTTCGTCACAAAACGGACTGTTTTCGCATTTAGAAACGTTACCAAATGATTCAAAAACCAGCCGTCATTCATGACTCCACCGCCGAATACCACTGCTTCAGGATCACTAACCCGTACCAAATTCATAGTTAACACCGCTACTGCACGTAAAGCTTGGTCAACGACTTTTTTAGCAAGCGGATCATTCGCTTCATAAGCTGCGATCAACTCTTGGAAAGTCACACGTTTGTCCTCTTCGATCGTCAACATCGTATCTGGAAACTCTGGCGCAAATTTCACTGTTTGATTATGCATGCCAAGGCCAGAAGCAAACAGCTCTACACAGCCATTTCTGCCGCAGGTACACTGATCATCGCTCATCATATCCACGACCATATGCCCCACTTCACCCGCGTTGAAGTTACCACCTTTGATCAATTGATTATCCGCTACGATACGAGCGGCGATCCCTGTGCCGATATTGATATAAACAAAATTACCGGTTTCCTGACCAATACCCAAAATGCTTTCTGCTAGTGCCGCACCGGACACATCATTGGTAATCCAGCAAGGTAATTGGAAAGCTTGTGTGATTTCTTTGGCTAAAAGGATTGGATCAGCAAGTCCTGGATGAATCTCCAGCCATTGTCCCTGATCTGTATCAACTCTGCCGACTACACAAACCCCGATACCAACAAGATCGCCTTGGATAATATGTTGTTGTAAGTAGTTTCTAATTGCTGCTTTGATCTTTTCTGTCGCACTGCGTTGATCAACCACCGTAGATGGGTATTTCTCACTCGTGAGAATCTCCCCAGCCGGTGTGACTTCACCAACTAAGATCTTGGTTCCGCCTAAATCAACGGCTAAAACTGTTTGTGTCATTCTGCACCTCTCATCTGGTAACGTTACCAAATAAAAATAATATGTTTCCGTTTTCAAAGTCATAATAACCTGTGTTGATTCTCTCTGTCAACAGTTTTTTGAACATTTAGAAACGTTACCAAATAATTCTTGCTTTTTTTTCATTCCTCCCCTAAACTAATTCCTAGGAGGCGCTCTCTCATGAAAAAAAATATTACAATCAAAGAAATAGCCAAAGAAAGCGGTGTGTCTGTTTCGACAGTTTCCCGCGTTTTGAATAACCACCCTTCTGTCTCGCCAGCAAAACGGGCGAAAGTCCAAGCGGTGATCGAAAAGGAAGGATTTCAACCGAGCATGCTGGCTCGCGGCATGATTTCTAATAAAACGAAAACCCTTGCAGTGGTCGTTTCGGATATTACCAACCCCTACTTCACTTCGTTGGTTTCTGAAATCGAACTAGCCAGCGCTGAACAAAACTATTCACTATTACTCTTTAATACCATGACTGCCGGTCACCAGAAAAAGGCCGATAGCAGCTTCGCTGAACGGGATACCTTTAATACGATCTTTGAAAAGAAAGTCGATGGCGTGCTGATTCTCGGTGGTGAGATTGATCGGGATGAACCGAATCCTGACTACCTGCACACTCTTGAACAGCTGAACAGCCAAGTACCCGTTCTGATCGTTGGACAGAAACAAGCAAATTGTAGCTGTGAATTTATCGAGCGGGATCTGGAAAAAGGGATTTTCCTTTCGGTTCAGCATTTATTGGCACTCGGTCATCGTAAAATCGGCTTTATCGGCGGTGAACCGAATGTCAAAATCACGACGCAAAGAGTTCAGGCGTTTGAAAAAGTAATATCGCTGTATAGTACCTTTGACCCAGCATTGATTCATTTGAGCGATTTCTATACCGAAGATGGGTATCACAATATGGAGACACTCATCAATCAAGGTGAGTTGCCGGATGCGGTATTAGCGATCAATGATCGGGTAGCGCTAGGTGCTTTTCGTGCTCTCGCAGATCACGATTTGTCTTGTCCGAAAGATATCGCGATCGCCAGCTGTGATGCCTTTCCTGATGGCGATTATCAAATTCCTAGGATTACGACGATCAATCAGCACAATCAATTTCTAGGAAAACAAGCTGTGAAACGACTTTTGAAGATGATTAATGAAGAACCGTTGGACACGCTGGAGACACATTCGCCAGATTTGATCATTCGCGAATCCTGCGGTATTGGGAGGTTAAAAGGATAGATGGAAAAACATTTAATTTTTATGGATATCGATGGCACCCTTGTTGCCCGTGATCAGAAAATCTCCCCACGCACGAGATCCGTGGTCACCGAGCTTCAGCGGGAGGGGCACGAATTTTATGTCGCTACCGGCAGAAAGTATTCTTCTGCCTATGAAATGGCGAAGAAATTGACCGATGACACCCAAGTCATCGCTTCAAACGGCAGTGTTTATTCAATCAATGAAACACTGCATAAGAAGCGTTTGTCTGATGCTGCGCTGGAGTTTGTCTACCAAACGATGACAGAGCATGACCTGCCGATGTTTTTCTTTGGCGAGCATACGATTTTTTACACCCAGCAGCTGCCAAGCTATTTACAGAAAAATGATCAATCGCGAATTGGTAATAGCGAAGAAGATTTTCTTGTTATTGATTCACTGGAAACCTTAAAAGCGGTCAGTCAACGCATCGTCAACGGGATCGTGATTGCGGATGGTCGAGAAACCGAGCTGGAACAAGTACGAGAAATTCTAGAAAAGAGTCAACTGCTCTCGGTCTCCTCTTCCCATCCGAATAATATCGAACTGATACCTTTAGGGGTCAATAAAGCCACGGCAATTCACGCGGTGCAAAAGAATCTAGAAGTTCCACAAAAGAATATCATCAGCTTTGGCGACGGTATGAATGATCTGGAAATGCTGCGGGCATCCGGCGTCAGTGTCGCCATGGGCAACGCGGTGGATGAATTAAAACGCCACGCCAAATTTATTACAAACACCAATGTAGAAGATGGCATCGCCAACTTTCTGATTGATTATTTCAGTTAAAACACATTAGGAGAAGAAAACTATGTCAAAACCAACCATGTTGTCATACATTTTAGAAGAACAAGAAAAGTTAACTGCGGCTATAAATGCCTATCCTGCCAATATCGATGCCGCCATCAGTGGCTTGAACTTAGACGCGGATAACTGGCTCGTTTTAGGAACAGGCTCTAGTATCAACGCCGCGAAAAGCGCCAAATACTACATCAAGAAAATGGCGGATGTGAAATTAGCCATTGAAGAGCCGTACAATTTTACTCACTACGAAAAAATCGATCCCAAACTGCAAGTAGTCTTGGGAATCTCTCAAAGCGGACAAAGTACTTCGACAATTGAAGCAATGGATAAGATCACCAATCATCACGCGGTACATACGATGGCGGTTACCAGTATTCCAGACAGTGAGATCACGAAAGTTACGACTTCTACACTTGATGTACTGTCTGGTCGTGAACGCGTAGGCTACGTGACTCTTGGCTTTTCTGCTACCGTTCTTGCCTTGATGCTCTTGGGTCTGCGAATCGGTGTGAAGAAAGGTTTAGTCACTCCCGAACAGGAAACAGACGAACTAAAAGAGTTCTTAGAATTAACCAGCCGTTTCAATCATGTGATCGAACAATCTACGAAATTCTTTGAAACACACCGGAAAGATTTCCAATTGGCATCGCGCTTTACATCGATCGCCTACGGTCCAGCCGTCGGAACAGCTAAAGAAATGGAGACGAAATTCTCTGAGACGATCCGGGTCCCTTCTCTAGGTGTGGAGCTGGAAGCTTTTATGCACGGTCCTTATTTAGAGATCAATCCAGAGCACCGTTTGTTCTTCATCGAGACACCGGCAAAACCAGAAATCATTGAAAAAGCCGGACTGTTGAAGGCTTATGAACAAAGACATACGGAGCATGTCTTCACGATCTCGTTGCGTTCGAATGAGGCCGAAGATGCCAACACGTTGGCTTTAGGAAATTGCCCCGATGAATTCAAAGCGCCGTATCTGGCGGTTATTCCTTTCCAAGTCTTTTGCTGGTACATCTCACGAGAAAAAGGCATCGATATCACGAATCGAATCTTTACCGATTTTTCTCAGGCCGTTAAAAGTAAGACGGTCGTTCAAGATTACGTTTAAACTCAGCCCCCTATTTGATTTGGCAAACCCCTAATTTGCCAGTCAATTAGACATAAAATCCGCACAATCCAGATTTTTTGGATTGTGCGGATTTCTTTAACTCGCCATGCTTCAACAGAATGCTATCTAGAGAATCGAAACCTTCACCGCTTTTCTAGCCAACCGAACTTTATCAAAATTTACCTTAGTCAGTATGGAAAGAAAGTTGAGTTATTGCTGTTCATACCGGTTCCTACTTCTTATATTTCAATCAAAATGATGTATAATAAAAGCAACGAACGAATAAGGGATGTGCTATTTATGGCAACGCTAAACGTTGATAAATCCAATCTGACAATTATGGGGGTTCAATTTGACTCTCAAAAAGATTTCAAGGGTGTTTGGTATGCCTTGAGTACGAACATGATCGAAGGTTGGGAACCTAAAAAACAGGATGTAGAAGAAATGAAGCAATACATCATTCAAAAGAATAAAGAGAAAATGTATGAGTAACTTTGCTTTATATGAAGAGTACTACTTGGAAAAAATTTAGAGGGTGTGACAAAAGTATTGGTCACACCCTCTTTGTTCTTCTATTATTTTAGCTGCTCGCCATGCTTCAACTGATTTTTATTCAGTGAGTCAAAGCTTTCCCCACCATTAGTGATTAGTGTTAAAACAACATCGGCTTTTCCCGCTGCTCGAACCTCAGCAAAATCAGCCGTGACCAGCAACGTGCTTTCATCGACCTTTTGTCCTACTTGAACATGAACTTCAAAAGGGATTCCGGCTAATTCAACCGTATCTAAGCCAATGTGAATCAATACTTCACTGCCTAGCTCGCTGGTCAATCCGATCGCGTGCTTGGTTTGGAAAATCGTCGTGACGGTTCCTTTGATCGGTGCGTAAATTTCCGAGGCAGCGGGTTGAATCCCAAAGCCCTCACCCATCATTTTTTGTGAAAAGACAGGATCAGGTACTTCTGTTAATGGGACAAAGGTTCCATCAACTGGTGCAAAGAATTCTTCCGTCTTTTTCTTTTTAAATCGCTCAAACATTCATTATCCTCCGATTCCTCGATTAATCATCGCGTCCTAATAATTGATTGATTTCTTGACTGAACAAGTCGGCTTTTCCGCCAAAGACCGCTTGGATGCCGCCTTGTACCTCGAAGACGGCTGTCGCTCCTAGTCGTTTGAAGACAGGTTTTTGGACCTTTTCACCTTCTTTAACCGCGACTCTCAAGCGGGTCGCACAGGCTGTAACGGTTTCAATATTTTCATCGCCGCCAAGCGCTTCAATGATTTGCCATGCTTCATCCTGCAAGCTCTTCGAACCAGAATCATCTGTCACCTCTGGCAAATCATCATCGTTTTCCATACCTGGAATCGCCACGCGGAATTTCTTGATACAGAAGCTGAAGACGAAGAAATACACCAGCGCCCAAACAATTCCCAGCGGGAGAACTTTGATCCAGTTGGTTTTATCGTTCCCCTGCAGCACACCGAATAGCAAGAAGTCGATCAAGCCGCCGGAGAAAGAATTTCCGATCCGAATATTCAAAATGTCCGCAAAATAGAAGGACAAACCATCTAAGAAAGCGTGAATCACATAGAGCCACGGAGCAACAAATAAGAACATGTACTCGATTGGTTCAGTAATCCCGGTTAGGAAAGAAGTCAATGCTCCACTGAAATACAATCCACCATTCTTTTTCCGATTTTCTTTAGGAATCGCACGATACATCGCATAACAAGCCGCCGGCAAACCAAACATCATGGTGGCGAAACGTCCGGCAAAGAAACGGGTTCCATAAGTAAACAAGCCAGTATGACTAGAATCCGCTAATTGAGCGAAGAAAATATTTTGTGCCCCGGAAACGGATACCCCGGCTACTGATTCCACGCCGCCTAATGATGTGTACCAAAACATTGGATAAATCGTGTGATGCAGCCCGACTGCTCCAGTCAATCGCAACAGGAAGCCATAAAAGAAACTCCCGATACTGCCCATTTGTGCGACCTGCTGCCCAATAACGACCATCCCATTTTGAATCGGCGGCCAAATCAGGTAGAACACACAGCCGATCGCGATCGCACTAAAGGATGAAACGATCGGAATAAAACGCGACCCACCGAAGAAGCCTAAAAATTGGGGCAGTTCGATTTTACGATAGCGATTATGCAGGAAGGCAACCGTCCCACCGATAACGATCGAACCAACCACACCTGTATCGATGCTGGCATCTTTAGCAGAAAATAATTGCAATAACCCGCTGATGGTTGCAGTATAAACTAAGAATGCCACGCCGCCCGCTAATCCGGCCGTTCCTTTATCGCCCTTGGCTAAACCAACTGCGATCCCAATCGCAAAGATCAATGCCAGATTGGCAAAGACGGCGTTTCCGGCAAAGCTCATAACACTTAGAATCGTCTGCAGCCACGGTTGATCTAAAAATGGATACGCTGCTACCGCACTTTCATTTGTCAGCGCACCGCCTAAACCCAATAACAAACCCGCCGCCGGTAAAATCGCGATCGGCAGCATAAAGGCCCGCCCTAACTGTGAAAACTTTTTAAACATGATTTATTCTCCTTCCTTTTTCATCAACGCTTGAATAAAACGTGCCGCAATCTCCTTTGGTCTTGTGATCGCACCACCGACGACGACACCGACTGCTCCTAGATCCTGTATTTTTCTGGCTTCTTCTGGCGTATGAATTTGTCCTTCCGCAATAACCGAAATGCCTTCATCCACTAATGCCTTGACTAACGCTTCATTCGACTGGGAGACTTCCCCTGTATAGCCTCTTAACGTTGTTCCAACAAAATCCATACCTGCCTGCCAAGCGTTCAGTCCTTCTTCATAAGTCGCGATATCTGCCATCAATAATTGCTCCGGATATTTTTCCTTGACCTGCTGGATAAACTGATTGATCGATTGTCCATCTGGTCGCGAGCGCAACGTGCAATCAAATGCGATCACTTCCACTCCAATTGCTGCTAGTGCATCGACTTCTTTCATGGTAGCTGTGATGAATACTTCAGAATCTGGATAGTTTTGCTTAATAATTCCGATAATCGGCAAATCAACCTTTTCTTTGATTTGCTGAATATCTCTGACTGTATTCGCCCGAATTCCAACAGCACCAGCTTCTTTTGCCGCCAAAGCCATTAGCGGCATGATCCCTCCTTCCGATGTGTATAGTGGTTCACCTGGCAAAGCTTGGCAAGAAACAATCAAGCCATCCTTTACTTTCTTCAAAAACTCTTTTTTCTTCACGCTCCATTTTCACTCCATTTATAAATTATTTTGGATTATTACTCCATTTACTATAGCACGCGCTTTCATTTGTGTAAATAGGAAATGAAAAAAAAACGGATTTGACGTATAATTTAGTTTGACAACGCAGAGGCAAAAGGAGATCAAATGACCATTACGTATACTATCCAAGAAAATTACTCAGCTTTAACAAAATCTGAAAAAAAAATCGCGGACTATATTTTGACTAGCGGGGAAAAAATCGTTCACAGTACCATGAGTGATATCAGAGAAGCGACGAATGTTGGCGACGGCACGATTATGCGTTTTTGCCAAAAAATCGGTTTTTCTGGTTTTTCTGATTTAAAAATCGCCATCGCCAAAGAAGACTTCAGCAAACAGCAGGAAGACTCGCAGGAATCCGATTTTTTCGATCAACGAACGAAGACGATCAATACGGCTCTGAAAACGACGAATCAGCGTTTAGACAATGAAAAAATCCAGCAGGCCGTCCAATTGATTACTGAAGCCAAGCAGATCTATATCTTTGGGGTCGGCTCCAGCGGCAATACCGGCAATGACCTGGAAGCGATGCTCTTGCGTGTCGGCGTCCAATCTCGCTCAGTGGTCGATCCGCATTTTCAGGCGCAAATCGCTTCGCTGTTGACAGAAAAGGATCTAGTCATCGGCTTTTCGCTATCCGGCAGAACCAAAGATACCTATGATTCGCTGGATATCGCCAAGAAAAACCACGCGAAAATCATCGCTGTGACGAATTATCAAATGTCACCGATCGCCCAGTTGGCGGATATCGTTTTGCAGACTGCGATCGAAGAATTTTTAGACGGAGCTTCGTTGGCGGGGAAAATTTCTCAATTGTATTTGTGCGACTTGCTTGTTCATGGCTACGAGGTCGAAAACGACGTGAACGCGATCGAGTTGAGGGAAACGGTGCTGCGCTCAATTTTAGATAAAAGTTTGGATTAGTTTTTTAGACAAAAATACCGCTCAGCCCTGAGAATAATCTCGAGTTGAGCGGTTTTGTTTGTTCTCCGCCAAATGGAGGCAAATGGCGGAGAAAGCAATGGTTAATTCAGGTTTCTTTCATATATGAGACCAAACTGATTGGATGGTGACAGTCTTTTCCTCTTCACTTACACTGTAAACTAAACGGTGCTTGATGTTGATTCTTCTAGAGTAGTATGGAACACCGACTAATTTTTCATAAGGTGGGGGCGTTTGAAAGGGATCCTCTTTAATGACTTGAACTAATCTGTCAAACTTATCATTCAAGTGAGCAGCTTTCAATTTGGGTAAATCTTTTCGAGCATTCTTTTTAATTCTTATAATGTATCCCAATCGATTTCTCCCAATTCTTCCGTTTCCTCGTCTTCATAATGTTTGATTTTATCTAATACTCTAACATTTTGTAAATACATGGTTTCTTGAATGGCATTCCAATCGCTTTTACTGATTACAACTACACTTTCATTTTCATCTTTCATGCTTGAAATTTCAACCGGCTGATTATCTGCAACGACATGCTTGATAATTCCGTACAAATTTTTTCGAGCATTTGTTGGTGAAATAACTTCCATGTGTACTCACCTCTTTTTTCTTTAAGATAATTTAACCGTACGGCTTAACGTACGTCAAATGAATTTACGATAATTTTATTAATCTATAAATCTCAAAAAAAAATCTCAAAAAACTGCCTACCTCATCGATAGACAGTTCCTTAAATTATTGTACTGGTTGTTGCTGGTCTTGTTGTTGATTTGGATCAACCGTCTGTGTGTCTTGTTGCACCGGCTGTTGATTCGGATCAGTCGTTTGTGCCGCTTGATCTGGATGTGTCGCGAAGTATTGGCTTTCGCGATTTTCGGCATTTTGCTGCAGGTTGTAATAATAAAAGCTGATGTCGTTATTCAAAAATGAACCCGCTGGATAAAGTTTACGTGTGCTTTCCGGCATTTCGTATTTGGCTTTATCAACGGTTGAAGAAACGACCAGACCTCTTGTTCCATCAACCGTCGCGTCTGCGAGATTCATGACCTTCGTGTAGTCGCCATTTTCATTGCGCACATATGAACCTAAATTTTCTGCAGCTGTGGCAGGTGTCCCATCGGTTCTCCAGTTGATCGGGTTGATGGCTAGCGCACCTTCATCCCAAGTTGGCAATTCGCCGTTGAAATCGGGAGCAACTGTATTGTATGAAACGACCACGCCGGTATCGTCTGGACCTGTCGCAAATTTAACTTGCGGATTATCATTCATTTCTTGTTGAGTCACTGATTGTCCTAGAACATAAGCGGCGATCATACGGTCGCTGACACCCGGATTATTTTTGAAATAATCGTACAGGATGGCTTTGATCATGCGAGCACCTTGTGAATGACCGACTAAGATAAAGGGACGATTATTATTTTCATGCTTGATGTAATAATCAAAGGCCGCATAAACGTCCGCTTTTGGTACACCATCAACATATTCATTTTGTTCCGTTTTTGATTTTGAGTACAACCAGTTGGCATCCAATTGACGGTAATAAGGAGCGAAGATATTGCCGCTAGTATCAAAAGCTGAGCCTTGTGTCGCTAGAAATACTTGCGCACCTGCACGCATTGTTGCATCGTCAATTTTGGCTACGGGTGAAGAATTTTCATCCTTTTGTGCGTAAGCTGTTGGATAGAGCATGAATACATCTGCTTGGCTAGTGATCTCGGTGGGTTTTGATAACCAATTATCTGCATTGCTATAGTCGCTGCCTTTAATTGTTTCTCCCGCTTTTTTCGGCTCTTTTGCCTTTTTTTCCTCTTTGATGGTTGTTTTGCGCGTTTCTTGCTTGGGTGCTTCATCGCTTGTAAAGAAAGTCGTGTAGGCATAATACCCGCCAACCCCCAATACCGCTACTACTAATATTCCAATAATGAATTTTTTCATTGTGTCCTCCATAAAACAAATTTATGTTTCTTATTATAGGGTAGTTGGGTTTTGTTTGACAAATTAGCTGTGGATTTTATTAGAAAAGCTTATGAAATCATTTAGTGTTTTGGCAACCAGCGTAATTTCGCCTCAATCATCTGAAACGTATGAAATAATCTGTAGCGAGTAAATGATTATTTGCAAGTAATAGTATCTACAATTGACAATGTATATACGCGTGATATTATATATACATAGACTAAGTAGATATAAGGAGAAAAAGCATTTTCCCGTGAGTCCTTTCCAGGAGTCAATTCTAGAACATCACACAAGCACCAAGCAACTAAAGTGTTATTAAATTATCAAAGAACAAGAGAATAAAACTGGAG